>NZ_JBHUZM010000206.1:0-10101 GCF_042667665.1 Streptomyces sp. NPDC057307
CCCGGCGGACGCGCCGGGGTCTTCCGCTGTTCCGGCCAAGGTCCCGGCCGGGTTCTGACCGGGCCTCAGCCGCCCGTCACCGGCCGGGAACGCGGTGGCCGGCGGCTGCCCGCCGGGGTGGTCGGGGTCCGTTCCGAGCGCGCCGTGGCGTGCGGCCGGGGCTGGGTGAGCTGCGCGGTCGTGTTCCTGCCGGTCGCGCCCCGCCCCGTGTGGGCGGTGCCGACCGTCGAGCGGCCGGCGTCCTCGTCCTCCTGCGCGGGGAGCTGAGGGACTATCACGGGCCAGGGCCCGCCGGCCGGTACCGGCTCGGCGGCGGTCCCGCGCCGCTCGCGCCACCGCGCCCGTACCTGCTCACGTACCGCGAACACCGCGGCCTCGGTACGGCCGATCGTCGGCTCGAACCACGGCAGGGCCAGCAGGATCAGCAGACCGGCGACCCAGCCGAGCAGGACGTCGCTCAGCCAGTGCGTGCCCAGATAGACGGTCGTCGCGCCGACGCCGAGGGCGACCACGGACGACCCGATCGACAGATAGCGCCTGGCCCGCGGAGTGGTGGCCAGATAGGCCAGGATTCCCCAGGTCACCACGGCGTTCGCGGTGTGTCCCGAGGGGAATATGTCGCCGCCCGCGAAGAGTTCGGCCGAGCCGATCTGTGTCGCGTAGTGCGGCCCGAGCCGGCCGAGGCCGAGCTTCACCGCACCCACGGTCACGTTGAGCAGCAGCAGTGACGCGCCGAGAACCAGCAGTGGACGCAGTGTGTGCTGGCGCCAGGACCGCCAGCCCAGCCAGGCGGCGATCATCACGGCCGTGGGGCCGCGCTGTCCGAGCACCACGAAGTAGTCCAGGAACGCGTGCAGTTGCTGCCACTGCTGGTACGGCCGGAACAGCATGATCTTCCAGTCCAGCGTCACCAGCCAGGACGAGGCGAGAACGGCGATGACGATGGCGAGATAGAACGCCAAAGTCCCGCCGAAGAGAGTCACGCGGGTACGGCTCATCCGCGGGATCTCTATCTTCGGCGGCTCCGGCTCCCGGTCCAGTCGGGCGAAGATGTCGGTACGCACCCAATCGACGTTACAGCGAGTGAACGGCCGTCTCGGTCGTTCCAGTCTCTTTGTGATGACGATGTGATGTGGAGTGTGTCTCGGATCGCTGTTTATCCGAGGCCGTTCCGCAATTTCAAGTGACCTTCTGCCCTATTGCCCGCGGCGGGGGCCCCGGTAAGTGTCTTTGTGCGCAACAGAATTAGTTCACCGTGGCGTCGCACGGAATTTTCCGACCGCTTGACCGAGGCTTGACCGCGCCGGGGTGACCCCCGGCCGTCCGGGACCCGCCGCCGTACGCGACACTTCGACGTTCGACGAGGTGAGATGGGCCACGTTCGGGGCGGGGGAACTCGCGTACGCTGTCCCGCACTCGCCCGTCGATGCCGGGCCGCCCAGGGGGACCACCGCCGTCCCCGGCTGGTCCGCCGAGCGCGAGGGACTTCACTGGGAGGTAGGTAGATGTCCGGGACCACCACGGCCGGAGCGCGCCTGCGTGCCGCCGTCGGCGGCGGTGCCCCCGGCGGCGGCGTCAACCGCTGGGCCGTCCTGGTCGTACTCTGCGTCAGCCTCCTGCTCGTCGCGCTCGACGCGACCGTGCTGCACGTCGCCGTCCCCGCCGTCAGCGAGGACCTGCGGCCCAGCGGTGTCCAGTTGCTGTGGATCGTGGACGCCTACCCGCTGGTCTGCGCCGCGCTGCTGATCCTCTTCGGCACGCTCGGCGACCGGATCGGCCGGCGCCGGGTCCTGCTCATCGGCTACGGGATCTTCGGCCTGGCCTCGGTGGCCGCGGCCTTCGCCGGGTCGCCCGGCATACTGATCGCCGCCCGCGCCCTGCTGGGTGTCGGTGGCGCGATGATCATGCCCGCGACTCTCTCCATCCTCCGTACCGTCTTCCCCGACCGCCGCGAGCGCGCCATGGCGATCGGCATCTGGACGGCGGTGGCCGCCGTCGGCGCCGCGACCGGACCCGTCCTCGGCGGATTCCTCGTCGAGCACTTCTGGTGGGGCTCGGTCTTCCTGATCAACGTGCCGCTGATGGCGCTGATCCTCCCGGTCGGCCGCTTCCTGCTGCCCGAGTCGAAGGGCGGCTGCGACGGCCCGTGGGACGTGGTCGGCGCGCTGATGGCGGCGGCCGGGGTGCTCAGCGCCGTCCTCGGGGTGAAACGCCTCGGCGCGGGCGCCTCGATGCTCGATGTCAGGACCTTCGGGCCGCTGCTTCTCGGGACGGTCCTGCTCTTCCTCTTCGTACGGCGGCAGAAGCGCCGGAAGCATCCGCTCATAGACGTCACGATGTTCGCCCGGCGTACCTTCTCGACCTCCGTCGGCTGCATCGTCCTCGCGATGCTCGCGCTGGTCGGCCTGGAGCTGATCGCCGTCCAGTACCTCCAACTGGTACTGGGCCTCAGCCCGCTGGAGACCGGACTGCGGCTGCTCCCGCTCACCTTCGCCGCCATGGCGGCGGGCGCCACCGGCTCGCACACCCTGCGCCGCGTCGGCCCGCGCCGGATGGTCGCCTGCGGGTTCGTCCTCACCGCCGGCGCCGTACTGCTGCTGGTGATGATGGGCCACCACGACCGCCCGGCGCTGCTGACCACGGCCTTCGTGCTGCTCGGCTTCGGCCTCCAGTCCACGCTCTTCGGCGCGTACGAGTCGATGCTCAGCGAGGCGCCACCGGAGCAGGCGGGCGGCGCCGCGGCGATCGGCGAGACGGCGTACCAGCTCGGCGCGGGCATGGGCATCGCGCTCCTCGGCAGTGTCATGAACGCGGCCTACGCGCCCGGCCTGTCGTCGGGCGCTGTCGACGGGGTGCCGGCGGCCGCGGGGTCGGCCGCCGCCAACTCGCTGGGGCAGGCGTACCAGGTGGCCGCCCAGCTGGGCGGTCCGGCGGGGGAGGCCCTGCGTACCGCGGCGCGTCACTCCTTCGTGCACGGTCTGCATGTCACGCTCCTGGTCAGCGCGGGGCTGCTGCTGCTCGGCGCGGTGGCGGCGCTGCGGCTGCCCCGGGTGATGGACTGCGGGACACCGCCGTGCGGCGAGGCCGACGGCGCGGCCGGGAACGGCATACCGGCGCCACGCGACGGCAAGGCGGTCGGGGCCACTGTTCCCGCGGGCCGGAGCCCCGCGCGCCACGGCGGGTCTGGACGGGCGACAGCCTTGCGTCGTAATGTCGGCGCCGAGCGTAACTAGCGCTGCTAGTTTTACAGACATCCGCGAGTTCCACCGACATCCGCGAGCCGCCGGAGGCAGCCCCCATGTCCGCACCCTCAGCCTCGAAGCCGTCGTCCTCCTCGAAACGCCCGCCCTTCGACCCGCGCGACCCCCTCGGCATCGACGATCTGCTGGAGCCCGAGGACCTGGCCGTCCGCGACACCGTGCGCACCTGGGCCAAGGACCGGGTCATGCCGCACATCGCCGAGTGGTACGAGCGCGGCGAGCTGCCCGGTATCCGCGAGCTGAGCCGTGAACTCGGCGCCCTCGGCGCGCTCGGCATGTCGCTCCAGGGTTACGGCTGCGCGGGAGCCAGCTCCGTCCAGTACGGGCTCGCCTGCCTGGAGCTGGAGGCCGCCGACTCCGGGATCCGCTCACTCGTCTCCGTACAGGGCTCCCTCGCGATGTACGCGATCCACCGGTTCGGCTCGGAGGAGCAGAAGGAGCGGTGGCTGCCCGGCATGGCGGCCGGCGAGATCATCGGCTGCTTCGGTCTCACCGAGCCCGACCACGGCTCCGACCCGTCCGGGATGCGCACGTACGCCAAGCGCGACGGCACCGACTGGGTGCTCACCGGCCGCAAGATGTGGATCACCAACGGCTCGGTCGCGGGCGTCGCCGTTGTCTGGGCCCAGACGGACGAGGGGATCCGCGGCTTTCTCGTACCGGCCGGCAGCCCCGGCTTCTCGGCGCCCGAGATCAAGCACAAGTGGTCGCTGCGCGCCTCGGTCACCAGCGAACTGGTCATGGACGAGGTACGGCTCCCGGCCGACGCCGTACTCCCCGCCGTCACCGGTCTGCGCGGTCCCCTCAGCTGTCTGAGCCACGCCCGCTACGGGATCGTCTGGGGCTCGATGGGGGCGGCCCGTGCCAGTTTCGAGTCGGCAGTCGACTACGCGAAGACCCGCGAGCAGTTCGGCAGGCCGATCGGCGGCTTCCAGCTCACCCAGGCCAAGCTCGCCGACATGGCTCTCGAACTGCACAAGGGGATCCTGCTGGCGCACCATCTCGGCCGGCGCCTGGACGCGGGGAAACTGCTTCCCGAGCAGGTCAGCTTCGGCAAGCTCAACAATGTGCGGGAGGCGATCGAGATCTGCCGTACCTCGCGCACGATCCTCGGGGCCAACGGGATCTCGCTCGAATATCCCGTGATGCGGCACGCGACGAATCTGGAGTCGGTGCTCACCTACGAGGGCACCGTGGAAATGCACCAGCTGGTGCTGGGCAAGGCACTCACCGGTCTGGATGCCTTCCGGTGACCGGGCGTGACCCGGTGAGCGCCTCGCTCAGCTCTGGTTGAAGAAGCCGTCCCGCCCGTGGGCCTTGGACTCCCCGCTGACGATCTCGGTGTCGGCGGGGGTCAGCAGGAACACCCGGGTGGCGACACGGTCGATCGAGCCACGGAGACCGAAGATCAGTCCGGCGGCGAAGTCGACGACGCGCTTGGCGTCGGCGGGCTCCATCGCGGTGAGGTTCAGGATGACGGGGACACCCTCCCGGAACAGCTCGCCGATGCCACGCGCGTCCCGGAAGCTCTCCGGCGAGACGGTGGCGATCCTGCGGTCCTGCTCCGGAGCCGCCTCGGCGGCGATCCGCACCCGCGGATCGGTCTTCCAGGTGTCGTTGTTCTCGGCACCCTCGGAGTACTCGTCGTCGTAGTAACGCTCGTCGTTGTCCTCAACGAGGCCCAGCCAGGCACTCGCCTTGCGCACCGATCCCATGGACGCCTCCTTTCACCGCGGTCGCTTGTGGTTCCGCATCCCTATGGTTGTCCATGATGCGGATTGCGCGCCAAGTGGATTGTCGCCGCGCAGGGGATTCGTGACGGTACTGGTGCAGAAGATATGGCGATTCGTCAGGGTTCTTCCTGTGTACGGGCCCTGACGTAATGAAAATATGAGAGTCCAGCCAGACGGGTGACGCTGGGGACGTACGGGTGAACGAGATGGCTCGATACGATGCCTGGCGCACCGTCGAACGACACCGGGGGGACCGTCGTGTTCGGAATTGTGAGGCCCTGCAGCCATCGACTCTCGGAAGGACTCAGGACCGAGTGGATGGCTCATCTGTGCGGGCTGTGCCTGGCACTTCGCTCGGACCACGGACAGTTCTCCCGCATCGTCACCAACTATGACGGCCTGATCGTCTCCGTTCTGACGGAGGCTCAGGCCGAGCGCAGCGCCGGATGGCGCCGTACAGCTGGCCCCTGCCCACTTCGCGGGATGCGAACCGCTCCGGTCGCGAAAGGCGAAGGAGCACGCCTTGCAGCGGCTGTGTCGCTGGTGCTCGCCTCGGCGAAGGTACGGGACCACGTCGCCGACGGGGACGGGATGTTGAGGCGGCGGCCGGTGGCGCTCGCCGCGCGCCGGATAGCCGGCGGCTGGGACCGCGCGGGGGCGCGTACCGGTGCGCGGCTGGGCTTCGACACGGCGGTGCTCGTCGACGCGGTCGACCGGCAGACCGGCATCGAGGCGCTCGCCGGCCCCGGCACCCCGCTGCTCACCGTCACCGAGCCGACCGAGACCGCGACGGCCGCCGCGGTCGCGCACACCGCCGTACTCGCGGGCCGGCCGGGCAACATGGCGCCGCTCGCCGAGGCGGGCCGGCTCTTCGGGCGGCTCGCCCATCTGCTGGACGCCGTGGAGGACCAGGGAGCTGACGCCGCGTCGGGTGCCTGGAACCCGCTCACGGCGACCGGCACCTCACTCGCCGAGGCGCGCCGGCTCGCGGACGACGCGCTGCACGGCATCCGGCTGGCGCTGCGCGACGCGGAGTTCGTCGACGACAAGCTGGCGCATGTGCTGCTGGCGCACGAACTGCGTACCTCCGTCGACCGCGCCTTCGGGACGTCCTCCTGTTCGCACCAGGGGCAGGTGAGCGTCCAGGACGGGAATCCGTACGGGGGGCAGGGCGGGAATCCGTACGGCCGGTCCGGTCCGTACGGCTCGAACAATCCCCACGGGGGCGGGAATCCGGGCGGCGGCAACCCCTACGGCGACGGCGGGCCGGGCGGCCCCGGTGGTCCCGGCGGTCCCGGACCCGACCTCCTGCCCCGGCCGCCCCGGCCGGAGCGACGCGGCTTCTGGGCCGGCTGCGCGGTGGCGATCGGTCTCTGCTGCACCTGCCAGCTCTGCTGTGCCAGTGAGTACGAGGGTCCGTGGTCGCGCGAGAGGCGTGAGGGCTGCGCGGACTGTGCCGACTGCGGCTGTGAATGCTGCAACTGCGGCTGCGACGGTTGTGACTGCTGCGGCTGCGACTGCTAACCGCGGGTGGAGGCGCGGCCCGGGCGGAGGCCCGTGTGGAAGGCTGCGTCGGCATGAGCACAGACACAGACCTGGATCCCGCGCGGAACTGGAAGAACTGGCACGAACGCCGCATCGCCGCCGTCTCCGCACCGCACGGCCCGCTCTCGCTGACCGGCACCCACTGGCTCTCCGACTACCCGGAAGGGCGAATTCCGGCCGTGCCCGGCGTGTGGCGGGAGCGTGGGGACGACGTGACGCTCACCGCCACCCCCGAGGACGGGCTCACGGTTGACGGCCGGCCGCTGACCGGTGCGGCCGTCCTGACCGCCGACCGGGGTCCCATCGGCGAGTCCCGGGTCGCGCACGGCGGGCGCAGGCTGGTGGTCATGCGCCGTGAAGGGCTCTGGGCGGTACGGGACTTCGACCCGGAGTCCCCGGCGCGCCGGGCGTTCGTGACCGTCGAGGCCACGCCGTACGACGACCGGTGGGTGCTGCCGGGGCACTTCCGTCCGTACGGCGAGAGCCGCGCCGTACGCGTCGAGAACGCCGACGGACGGGAGCGCGGTCTCGCGCTCGCGGGTGAACTGGCCTTCTCCGTGGGCGGTTCGGAGCACACCCTCCAGTCCGTCGTCGAGCCCGACGGGTCCCTCTGGGCGGTTTTCGCCGACGGCACCAGCGGGCTGAGCAGTTATCGCTTCCGCTTCCTGCGGCCGTCACCGCCGGCCGCGGACGGCACGGTGAGCGTCGATCTCAACCGGGCGCTGCTGCCGCCCTGCGCCTTCGCCGAGCACTTCATCTGCCCCTTCCCGCCGCCCGGGAACACGCTGTCGTTCGAGGTCCCGGCGGGGGAGCGGAACATCGTCGTCCGCTGAGTGCCCCACGTCCGGAAGCGGCCCCGGTCCGCGCCGCGCGGACCGGGGTTGTCCCGACATGTGGGCAACTCGGCGGGCGGCGCTCCAGCGGTGATTTCACGACGCTCCAGCGGCATTTCGCCCGGTGCGGTGGCCGGAAAGCGCCCTTGCGCGGTCAGTTGGCTCATCCAATACTCCCCTCACAGCGCTTGTCAGGGGCACGGCATATCCGGAATACGGACGTATCCCTGACTGCGCCTCACGGGCCAGACCACCCCAATCAGGCCCCAGATTCCTTCGGAGGAACGACACGTGAGGATCAAGCGCACCACCCCCCGCAGTGGTATCGCGAGACGGACGCGTCTGCTCGCCATCACCACTGGTCTCGTCGCCGCAGCCGCACTCGCCGTCCCCACGGCCAGCGCGGACACGGCCGGGACCTTCAGTGCGACCCAGCTCACGGCGGCGAGCGACGCCATCCTGGGTGCCGACGTGGCAGGCACCGCCTGGTACGTCGACAAGACGACGAACGCCCTTGTCGTCGAGGCGGACTCCACCGTCAGCAAGGCGGAGATAGCCGAGATCAAGCGTGAGGCGGGTGCCAACGCCGGCGCCCTGGAAATCAAGCGGACCCCCGGCAAGCTCTCCAAGCTCCTCTCCGGCGGCGACGCGATCTACTCGCCCTCCGGTCGCTGCTCGGCCGGGTTCAACGTACGCAGCGGCACCACCGACTACTTCCTGACCGCCGGTCACTGCACCGAGGGCAACCCGAACTGGTACACCAACTCGGCGCGCACCACGCTCATCGGCCCGACGGCGGGCTCCAGCTTCCCGGGCAACGACTACGGCATCGTGCGCTACTCCAACGCCTCGGTCTCGCGTCCCGGCACCGTCGGCAGCATCGACATCACCAGCGCGGCCAACGCCACGGTGGGCATGTCGGTGACCCGTCGCGGCTCCACGACGGGCACCCACAGCGGTAGCGTCCAGGGCCTCAACGCCACGGTCAACTACGGTGGCGGCGACGTCGTCTCCGGTCTGATCCGTACCAACGTCTGCGCCGAGCCCGGCGACAGCGGCGGCCCGCTCTACTCGGGCAGCCGCGCGATCGGCCTCACCTCGGGCGGCAGCGGCAACTGCTCCTCCGGCGGTACGACGTACTTCCAGCCGGTCGTCGAAGCGCTGAACGCGTACGGCGTCAGCATCACCTGAGCACCGCCCGAGTACCACCCGGCCGGCCCGACCGGCCGGACCGAGCAACGCTGAGACGAGTCCCCGCCCGTGAGCTCCGGGCGGGGACCCGCCGCGTTTCCAGGGGTGTTTCCGGGGCCGAACTCCCGCGCCAGGAGGTCTATTTCAAGACAGGACTAGACCTCACCCACTGCCGATCCGGTGATTGCACCGAGTGTTTACGAATGGAACGGCTCGGCTCTGACCACCGCACGTGACCGGGTTGAAAAGGAAATGAACCCGCCGTGTGCACGTCCGGAAGCCGACCTTGTGTGCTACTGGCGAGTTTAGGAATAGTGGGCGCCTCGTCCTCCGTGTCACCGCACCCCACATGCGATGACGCGGCCCCCACAGGAGGTATCAGTTGAAGCACCGACGCATTTCCAGGAAGCGCATGGCAGTCGCGGGCAGTGCCGTCGCCGCCATGGCCGTGGCCGGGATTTCCTTCCAGACTGCGAACGCCAGTGAGGACACCGCCGCGACGACGGCGAAGACACTGTCGGCGCCGGCGGCCGGAAAGCTCGCATCCACCCTCGTCGGCGACCTCGGCGGCGACGCGGCCGGTTCGTACTACGACAGCAAGACCAAGGCCCTGGTCGTCAACGTCGTCGACGGCAAGGCCGCCGAGACCGTGCGCGAGGCGGGCGCCAAGGCGAAGGTCGTGGCGCACTCCCTGGCCGAACTGAAGGACGCCCGCGGCTCCCTCACGGGCAAGGCGAGCACTCCTGGCACGGCCGTGGCCGTCGACCCGGTGTCGAACAAGGTCGTCGTCACGGCGGACAGCACGGTCAAGGGTGCCGCGCTGAACAAGCTCACCAAGGCCGTGGAGAAGCTCGGCGCCAAGGCCGAACTGAAGAAGACCGCCGGGGAGTTCAAGAAGTTCATCGCCGGCGGCGAGGCCATCCACTCCGGTGGTGGCCGCTGCTCCCTCGGCTTCAACGTGACGGTGGGCGGCGCGCCGCACTTCATCACGGCGGGCCACTGCGGCACGGCGGGCAGCTCGTGGTCCGACTCCGCCGGCGGCGCCGAGATCGGCTCCATGGTCGACTCGCAGTTCCCGGGCAACGACTTCGCCCTTGTCGAGTACACCGGTTCGACGGACGCCCCGAGCGCCGTCGACCTGTACGACGGCAGCACGCAGGAGATCACGGAGGCCGGCGACGCCACCGTCGGTCAGGCGGTCTCGCGCAGCGGCTCCACCACCCAGGTGCACGACGGTGAGGTCACCGCGCTCGACGCCACCGTGGACTACGGAGGCGGCGACGTCGTCGAGGGCCTCATCCAGACCACGGTCTGCGCCGAGCCCGGCGACAGCGGCGGCTCGCTCTTCGCGGGTACCACCGCGCTGGGTCTGACCTCGGGCGGCAGCGGCGACTGCTCCTCGGGCGGCGAGACGTTCTTCCAGCCGGTGCCGGAGGCGCTCGCGGCGTTCGGTGCCACGATCGGCTGACGGACAGCTGACGACCGGTTGACGGTCGGCTGATCGTACGGAACCAAGGAGCCCGGCCCGCCGTCATCGGC
>NZ_JBHUZM010000207.1:0-10079 GCF_042667665.1 Streptomyces sp. NPDC057307
CGATTCCAGGAATCGCGCGCCGGAGCCGGCTGTCGGATCAGGTCTCGTACAGCATTCGCTGCGAGGCGTTGTTGTTGTACGTGCCGTTCAGATTGCCGTACCACTTCGCGGAACCCTGGTACCCGTAGCCCGGGAAGGAGTCCCAGGTGCCGCCCCAGCCGCTGTTGTAGTAGATGCGGACGACGTACGCCGAATAGTTGTAGGCGGACGCCGCGTTGTTCTTGAGATAGGTGCCCTGCCCGTTCCGGCCGTCCAGCTCGAAGGAGTAGCGGGCGCAACCCTGCGACGAGCAGTTGGTCGGGTTGGCGTCGTAGTTGTGCACATCACCGAAGATGCACCGCTTCGAGCCCGCGTTGTTCGAGTTGTAGTAGAGGCCCAGACCCTGGCCCGCGGTGCCGCACGTGACCTGCGTTCCGTCCGGCGGGAGCGCGCTGGCGGGCATCGCGCCGGCGAGCACGAACCCGCACGCGGCGACAGCCGCGATCAGCAGGGTTTTCAGTGATCTCAGAGACTTCATTTTCCCCTCCTCTTTCGTGTCGGGAAGGAGACGCGGCACGCGGAACCGCATGCCCGCGCCCCTCCTCCCCCCTGTCCTGCCTCGCGTCGAGCGACCTCGGGCAGGCACAACTGTGGTGTCCTCCGGTGCTTTCCTCACCGGAAGCGGGCGGCGCGGCGCCGCCGCGAGGGCTCCGTCACGTCGGGTACGGCCCCGGCACCCGCGCCCGGTGTCTGGTCCCAGGCCCGGATCTTGGCCGCGACCCGCCGCAGACGCGCGTCGCCCGGACGCGCCGTGAGATAGAACAGGCCCTCGTACGGGCGCCGGTCCTCGCCGCCCCACCGCACGACACCCTCGGTGTCGGCGACGATGTCCCGGATCGTCAGCTCCTGGCCTGCGGTGAATCCGCCTCCCACGCCGGGCGGGTAGAAGTCCGGCCGGATGACGACGGCGGTGCCCGACGCCTGGTTCGACTCGGGGAGCCGGCTGTCGCGGACCGCCGACGGCGCCGACCAGCCCTTGACGGGGTTCGGTTCGCCGGGCAGACCGAGGGTGTCGACCTCGTAGTGGAAGCGACGGATCACATGGACCAGCACCGTTTCGGTGTCTCCCATGCGTACGGCGACCTTCAGGCCGGTGCCCGGCACGTCCCGGGTCACGATGTCGCCGCCGTCGTCGACGGCCTTCTGCATCTCCCACCGGTTGGCGGAGGGCCGGCCGGTGAGCAGCCGGCGCTGCCGGGCCTTGACGCGGCGCAGCGCCTCCTTGAGTTCGTCGTTGCCGACGGGCGGCGGGCTCGGTGCGGCGGCGGCCGGGCTCGCGAGGAGGCCGGTGGAGGCGAGGCTCGCGGCGGTGGTGACACCGGCCGCGGCGGTGAGAGCGTGTCTGCGGGTCATGTCGATGGGGCTCAACAGGTCAGCCTTTCTTCTCCGCTGCCGAGCGCCGCCGGCGGTGGAGTACGCCGGAGACCAGGGCGCAGCCGAGCGCGAGCAGCAGCAGGACAGCGAGGGACGGGTTGATGGAGTCGGGGATGACGACGGTGTAGTCATGGCCGTTCGCGGCCTCGCACACGAGACGCAGCGGGATGAAGTCGCCTCTGCGGCCGACCAGGGCCGGTGTTCCCTCGGGGCGCTGCCGCTCGCACTCCTCGGCCTGCTCCTGGTCCTCCAGGAACAGGACGTGGAGACACCCCCAGAGGTAGAGGGCGAGCGTCATGGCGACCGCCGCCAGCGACAGGTCCCGCCACACGGCGGACGGGGTGCGCCGGAGCCGGGCCCGCCGGGAGAACCGTGAGAGCAGATACACGGTGAGCCCCAGCACGGTCGTCGCGCCCGAGATCAGGACGGCGAACAGCACCGCGAAGTCGTGCCCCTGCCAAGGGCCGGAAGCCGTGACCATGGGTGCTCAGGACTCCCGGACGATCCGGTTGTACTTCTCGAAGATCGCGTAGAGGGGCATCCGAAGCTGTGCGTCGGATTCCGCCTGACCACCGAAGCCCTGATAGCGGCGGAGGATCTCGAAGGTCTCCGTGTCGGTGTAGTCGAGGTCCGGGAGGCGGATCGGTGTCTCGGCGTGGTCGCCCGCCTTGCCGTCGGCCGCCCACATGTGCAGGTGCGGGACGGTGCTCAGGTTGAAGACGTTGTCCTGGTTGACCTTCTGCCACATCGCCCAACGGTCGCCCTCGTCGGTCGAGTCGAGGATCGTGCCCTCCAGGCGCCCCGCGCTGATCGAGTTGTTGCGCGACAGGATGCAGGTACGTCCCGAGACCTTGGCGACGCCCGTGCTGGAGTCGACCAGCTTGCTGACGCCGGGAAGGTCCTTGCCCCAGTCCGGTATGGAACCCGTGTGGTAGAGGACCACACCGGCGTCCTCCACCACGTCCTTGTAGCTGTAGTGGCAGAACTCCCAGAAGGCCGAGGTCTGGATGAGGGCCTTGCGCATGCGGTACCTGCGGGCCGCCGACGTGATCATGGCGTCGTAGTTCATGATCGTTTCGAAGCACTCCTGCCGGCTGTAGACGTATCCCGTGCTGCCGGGCCGGCCGATCGACTCCATGTACTCCTCGACGTCCGTCAGCAGGGCCAGCAGGTAGGAGGGGTGGATACCGATGTCGAGCTTCTGCGCCGGAGCGGTGTGGAAGTCGCCCTGAGCGGTGTCCCGTCCGGACGCGATGTTGTTGTCGATCTCGATCCGGCCGTCACCCGAGCCGACCGCCTTGGTGACGATCTGGTCGTAGGCCCAGTTCTCCGGCATCGCGTAGCCGAGATTGCCGGAGAAGCCGGACGACATGTCGGACACGAAGCTGGCGTCCGCGTAACCCTCCGCGGAGACCCTGGAGCACGCGTTGCGCGGGCCGTACACCCCGATCTTGTACGGGTTGCCCAGCTGTGCCATCTCCTCCTTGATCTTCTGGAAGTACGGCAGGATGTGGGAGGTGACCTCGTCGTTCACCGCGTCGTAGTCGACCGCGAAGTAGATGCGTGAGTCCTGCTTGAAGCCGTGCTCCTCAGCCTTGAACGCGGCGTTCCGGCAGTCCGCGAAACCCTGCTCGGGGCTGTAGTAGTCGACCGAGCGCGCCCATGTCTGGTAGATCGGGAAGCAGCGCAGCCCGTACTCCTTGATGGTGGCCAGCTCGCCGGGCTGGATCTCCTTCTCCGGCAGATCGGTGGTGGAGGGGTTGTACAGGTAGCGGCCGATGTACTTGTAGCCGGCGGCCTTCAGGGCCTGCGCACGGGCGGGAGTCACCTTGGTGACGCCGTCGCACGCCTCACCCTGGCGGGTCTGGTCGCCGTACGACACGAGCAGGGAGGACCAGGTCCGGAAGTCCGCCTGCCCGTTGACGGCCAGTTTCATGAACGACTGGAAGGTGCTGACGCTGCCGGCCAGCGAGGAGCTGAACGAGGACGAGAAGGACACCGGGCGCTTGTTGAGCACCATGGCGGCGGTGAAGAGCTGCACCCACACCCCGGACGAGCCGGTGGCCAGGGTGTGTTCCTTCAGACCGGCCTGAGTGCCGGGGCCGAACGCCCCGTTCGCGACTCCGTCGGCCATGCCGATCTCGTACTGGACGGCCAGGAGCATCGACTTGGCGACGTCGCGGGAGTGGTGACCGTCGCAGGGGATGACGTAGTAGTCCTTGCGCAGGACGTAACGGCCGTTGAGCCACTGCTGGATGGAGCGGACGCTGTCCGAGCCGCCGTTGACGGTGACGTACGCGTCCATGTTGAACAGGCCCTTGACCGCCTTGGGCCACAGGGAACTGTCCGGGTAGACGGTGTCCACGCCCATGTTCTGGTGGAGCTTCACCACCGCGGCCTTGACGCGGGAGTTGTACGTGCCGTCGAGGTCACCGCCGTCGTAGCCCTTGCAGTACAGGGCGGACTGGATGATCCGGCAGAAGTTCGCCGACGGGATCGTGGTCTCGTCGAGCTTGCCGTACTTCTCCCCGAGGGCGGCCAGCGTGCCCGGGCCGAAGCTGTCGGACAGGGAGCTGATGCCCATCTCGTACTGCAGGGCACGGGTGAGGGCGTACATGACGGTCCAGCCGGTCTGGCCGTTCTCGTTCAGTTTGGATATGCCGAGGGTGGCGCCGTTCCCGTAGGTGGTGTTGATGAATCTCTGGGCGAGACGGACCATTTCGTCAGCCATCGAGTTCCTGATTCGTGAGAGGGCGGCACCGGATCAGCTCATGGGTGAGCCGTCGGTGGCCTGTTTCGGGCAGGGGATCGCGCACGACCGGGTACGGGCGCGGGCGGATGTCCGGCGAGGAGTCGCCGGTCGGGCGGTGTGCGGGAGTGGGTGCGCGCGGATCGGCGGCGCCCGGCCCGTTGGGGCCGGGTGCGGGCCCGGGTTCAGTTGGAGGTGAACGTCCCGGACGGTCGGATCAGCGCTTCGGGGCCGGTCGCCGGGAAGGCGGAGGAGGCCCGGAGGCCGGCCGGCTCAGGTGTGTCCGCGGAGACGGCGGCGGGCCGGCGGCCGTGCGTCGCACGGTGGTTCACGGCGGGTGCGGATTGTTCGGCGTCGCTGACCTGCGTCATCACGAGAAGACCCCCCTGGATCCTGGCTGTTGCTCTTCCGCGAGGGTCCCTCCCCAGGGCCCGTCGCGACGAGCAGAAACCTAAGCCAGCCGGGGCGTCGGCGAGAAGTCTTATTCAACGGCGCGGCCACACCGGGCGGTTGGCGGAAGTGACCGAAAGTGATGGGCGGTGTCGGAATGCTCAACCTATGTGCAGGAATTTCACCGCAGCTGCACTCTCTCGCCACTTCTTCACTTTTGGCGAGGGCGGCGCCTGGAGTATCGGTCACAAGTTCGATGAATGGTCTGTACCTTTGACGTGCCTCGTTCAACTCCGCCGCACCCGGACCCCCCAAGGTGACCGGGCCGTCGAAGATCGCCGCCGGGGCGTCCTGTCGTGGGAGACGTTCAACTGTGCTGGTCAGTGGCCGTGCGAGGACATGTTTACGGGCTCACTTGAGCGCAGAGTCATCGCCGGGCATATGCATGTGGCCTTGATCACAGTCGACTTGGCGGCACGTTCCGTCGGCCTGACGGCATGTTTCCGTCGGTCTGACGCGCGCCTGCTCCGGCGCGGGCGACCGGCCGCGCGCCCGCGCGAGACGGCTCTCGGGGGCGACGCGGACCTAACGTCCCGCAGCGGTCGCGAGCGCCCGGCGCTCCACCCGGGCCGCGTGCGTTCCGAACAGCGTCACCGAGACCACACCGAGCACCGCGAGCAGTCCGAGCGCCGCCGTCGCGCCCCAGCCGCCGGTGTGGAAGGCCACGGCGCCGAGCGTGCCGCCCGCGCTGCTGCCCAGGTAGTACGCGCTCTGGTAGAGCGCCGACGCCTGCGCGCGGCCCGTCTTCGCCGTTCGGCTCACCGCCGACGAGGCGACCGCGTGGCCGGCGAAGAAGCCCGCCGTGATCAGGACCAGGCCGAGCAGTACGGCGCCGAGCGAATCCGCCAGCGACAGCAGCAGACCCGCCGCCGTCGTCCCGACCGCCAGATACAGCGCGCCGCGCCGGCCCAGCCGGGCGACCAGCTTCCCGGCCGCCGCCGAGGAGACCGTACCGACGAGATAGACCAGGAAGATCGAACCGACCACGCCCTGCGGGAGGTTGAACGGCGCCTCCACCAGCCGGAATCCGATCGCCGTGTAGACCGCGCCGAACACGGTCATGAAGAGCGCGCCGATCGCGTACAGCCTGCGCAGCAGCGGATCGGCCAGATGACCGCCGACCGTCTTCGCCAGCGAGCGCGGACTCAGCGTCCCCGGGCGGAAGTTGCGGGCCTTGGGGAGCAGTACGCGGAAGGCCACCGCGCACACCAGGGCGATCAGGCCGACCGCCGCGAGCGCGGCCCGCCAGCCCCACAGCTGACTGATCCAGCCGGCCACGACGCGTCCGCTCATGCCGCCGATGCTGTTGCCCGCGACGAACAGTCCGATCGCGCCGACCAGCGCCTTGGGCCGTACCTCCTCCGCGAGATACGCCATCGCGGAGGCGGGCAGCCCGGCCAGCGCCGCGCCCTGGACCGCGCGCAGCGCGATCAGCCACTCCAGGTTCGGCGCGAACGGCACGAGCAGCCCGACGACCACCGCGACCGTCAGCGAGACGGTCATCAGCGTGCGCCGTCCGAAGCGCTCGGACAGCGCGCTGAGCGGCAGGACGAACAGCGCCAGCGCGCCGGTCGCGGCCGACACGGTCCAACTCGCCTGTCCCGCCGTCACACCGAGGTCGGCGGTGATGGCGGGCAGCAGCGCCTGGGTGGAGTAGAGCAGCGCGAAGGCCGCGACCCCGGAGGCGAAGAGACCGAAGCTCATCCGGCGGTAGCCGGGGCGGCCGGGGGTCAGGGGTTCGGCGGGCGAAGACGGTACGGACGCGGACGCGGAGGCGAGGGCACCCGTGGTGACGGGCGCCTCTGTACTGACGTGGGGCATACGAGGAACGTAACGACGCCCATCTCATGCGTCCAATGCATGGAATCGTCATAATCGTTCCCATGGAGCATCAACGCAGGCCCAGGCCCCGGCTGTCATCAAGCAGTTACGTACAAGACACCCCACCGTCGAACCCGGCACCCACCGCCGAGCTCGACCCCGAGTCCTGGTCCGCGCTGCTCGCCCCCCGTCTCGCCCAGTTCGCCGGCGTCGCGCGCCACGAACACGTCACCCGCGCCGCGCAGGACATGAACATCCCGCAGTCCACGCTCTCGCGCGCGATGGTCCGCCTCGAACAGGACCTGGGCGTGGCCCTGTTCGCCCGCAAGGGCCGTACCGTCTCGCTCACCCCGGCCGGCCGCGCCTTCCTCACCTCGGTGGAAGGCGCCCTCGCCGAGGTGGAGAGGGCGGCCGAATCCGTACGGGCCGACGCCGACCCCGCGTCGGGCAAGGTCGCCTTCGGCTTTCTGCACACGATGGGCTCCGAGACCGTCCCCGAACTGATCCGCGCCTTCCGCGCCGACCACCCCCGCGTCCGCTTCCAGCTCGTCCAGAACTACGGCGAGGCGATGCTGGAACGCCTCCGCGCGGGCGAGCTGGACCTCTGCCTCACCTCCCCGATCCCCGAGGCCCCCGACCTGGTGGCCCGCCGCCTGGACGAACAGCGGCTGCGCCTCGTCGTCCCCGACGACCACCGCCTCGCCGGCCGCAGACGTATCCGCCTGGCCGAGGCGGCCGACGAGACGTTCGTGACCCTCGAACCGGGTTACGGGCTGCGCCGCATCACCGACGACCTCTGCGAGGCCGCCGGATTCCGGCCCCGCGTCGCCTTCGAGGGCGAGGAGGCCGAGACCCTGCGCGGCCTGGTCGCGGCGGGCCTCGGCGTCGCGCTGCTGCCGCCCCCGGCGGTGGCCCGCCCCGGTGTCGTGGAGCTGACGGTCACCGCGCCCCGCGCCGTACGCGAGGTCGGTGTCGCCTGGCTCGACGGCCACCCCGACACCCCGCCGGTGGCGGCCTTCAAGCGCTTCCTGCTCTCCCGCCGGGGCCATCTGCTCCCCGATTGAGGCCGGTCGCGCCGCTACGGCCGCAGGGAACGCCCGAAACCCGCCGCGAGCGGCATGCGCAGCCCCAGCGGCGGCGGCGCGGCCAGCGCGTCGGCGACGGGCCGCGAGTACGTACGCGAGAGCAGCGCGCCCAGCACGAAGTCCACGGCCAGCGCGAGGACTTCACCGTGATGCTGGCGCAGCGCGTGCCCGTCGGAGTGGACCTCGAAGCGGCAGGTGTGCCGGTTGGCCCTCCTGGCGCGCTCCGCCAGCCGGAGCGACAACTCGGGGTCGCTGCGCTCGTCGTTGGTGCCGTGCACGATCAGCACCTCCCGGCCCGCCAGCTGGGTCACCGGCTCCGGCTCCACCCCCGCCGCCCCGTCCGGCAGCCAAGGGGCCATCGCCAGCACCGAGTTGACGGCCGGATGCCCGGCGGCCCGCAGCGCGGCCCGTCCGCCCATCCCGTGCCCGGCCAGACAGACCGGCACGTCGCCGTAGCGCCGTACGACCTCCTCCACCGCCCACCCGGCGTCCGCCGAGAGCTGCGCGTCGGCGCCGTTCCAGCCGCGCGAGCGGTAGCGCACCATGTGCACCAGCAGCCCCTCGCCAGCGCCCGCGCGGGCCAGCGTCCGCGCCAGCGGCAGCATCGACGCGTAGGCGACGGTGGAGGGCCCACGTGCGGATATGGGTTCACCCGGCGGCAGTACGAGAACGACCCCGCCCACCTCCGGTGGAGAGGCCGGCGCGGAGACCGCCCGCCCCAGCCGTGCCTGTGACTCCGAACGACGCCCACGCACCCCCGTGCCACGCCCCGGCGTGCGCCCGCCGGGGCCGGGAACTGCCTGCTGTCCCATAGCAGAACAGTCTCAGAAGGTGAGGTGTACGCCACCCGTACGCACGGTCACTGTTACGTATCGGCGAGGGGTGCTCTACGCGCGTAGGCGGTAGGGTGCGGAGATGACGAGCCAGACCTACCGACCGCCTACGGCCGACCAGATCCGCCGCGCCCCCAAGGTGCTCCTCCACGACCATCTCGACGGGGGCCTGCGCCCCGGGACGATCGTCGAACTCGCCCGCGAGACGGGCTACGAGGGCCTTCCCGAGACCGAGCCGGACAAGCTCGGCCTCTGGTTCCGCGAAGCGGCCGACTCGGGGTCGCTGGAGCGGTATCTGGAGACCTTCGCGCACACCTGCGCCGTCATGCAGACCCGCGACGCGCTCTTCCGGGTCGCCGCCGAGTGCGCCGAGGACCTGGCGGGGGACGGTGTCGTCTACGCGGAGGTGCGGTACGCCCCCGAGCAGCACCTGGAGGGCGGCCTCAGCCTCGAAGAGGTCGTGGAGGCCGTCAACGAGGGCTTCAAGGAGGGCGAGCGCCGCGCCCGCCAGGCCGGCTTCCGTATCCGCGTCGGCGCCCTGCTGACCGCGATGCGGCACGCGGCCCGCGCGCTGGAGATCGCCGAACTGGCCAACCGCTACCGGGACTCGGGCGTCGTCGGCTTCGACATCGCCGGCGCGGAGGCGGGCTTCCCGCCCACCCGCCACCTCGACGCGTTCGAGTTCCTGAAGCGCGAGAACAACCACTTCACCATCCACGCGGGCGAGGCGTTCGGCCTCCCGTCGATCTGGCAGGCCCTCCAGTGGTGCGGCGCCGACCGGCTCGGCCACGGCGTGCGCATCATCGACGACATCGAGGTCGCCGACGACGGCTCGGTCACCCTGGGCCGGCTCGCCTCCTACGTACGCGACAAGCGCGTCCCGCTGGAGCTGTGCCCCAGCTCCAACCTGCAGACCGGCGCCGCCGCGTCGATCGCCGAACACCCCATCGGCCTGCTGCGCAAGCTGCATTTCCGGGCGACCGTGAACACGGACAACCGGCTGATGAGCGGGACGAGCATGAGCCGTGAATTCGAGCTGCTGACCGAGGCGTTCGACTACACGCTCGACGACATGCAGTGGTTCTCGGTCAATGCGATGAAATCAGCATTCATTCCTTTCGATGAACGACTGGCCATGATCAACGACGTGATCAAGCCCGGATACGCCGAATTGAAATCCGAATGGCTGTTCACGCAAACCGCTACGACCAGCGAGTCTCTGGGCTGAACAGAGCGATCACCGCGCAATGGAAACGGGCCGGGACACGCCGTCCGGCCCGTTTCCAGGTGTTTGCGGGCAGTGTGCGGCGGTGGCTAACTTGCAGGGCCGCTCATATTCCCCATTCCCCAAGGGACGTAACTCCTCATGAAGCAGTCCGCTGCCAAGACTCTCGGCGTCGCCGCCCTCGGTGCCGCTTTCGCCGCCACCGCCGCCGGTAGCGCATCCGCCGCCGCGCCCGCCGTCCCGGACGCCGGTGCCACCCTGGACAGCGTCACCAAGAACCTGCCGACGGAGTCCCTCACCAAGAACCTCCCCGACGGCACCGCGGAGGGCGTGACCGCCGCCCGCAGCGCGGTCGGCAGCGGCGTCGGTACGGTCCAGCAGACCGCCCCCACGGCCCTCTCCGCCCTCACGGCCGCCAACCCCCTCACGGGCCTGCTGGGCGGCCTCCCGGTCGGCACGCTCGGCAAGTAGCCCTCCGGGCGCACGACGGCGGGGTCCCACCC
>NZ_JBHUZM010000208.1:0-10018 GCF_042667665.1 Streptomyces sp. NPDC057307
GTGTGTCGGCACCGGGCGCACGACGCGCCGCTCTCCCCGGTCGTACCCACCGGTCAGCGGGTGCCGACCGCCGCGCGCACGGCCCGGCGGGCCATGGCGCAGTCCTCGTGCAGCCGCCGCAGCAGCAGCCGCTGCTCCTCGCCGCTCGGCGCCCCCGGCTGAGGCTGGTTCGCCCCGCCGACCGGAGGCGCCTCACGCATGGTGCGCTGCACCTGCGTCTCGTACTTACGGATCTCCGCCGTCAGCACCAGCATCAGATTGACCAGGAAGGCGTCCCGGTCCGCCGTGCCCGTGATCTGCGCGAGCTTGCTGATCTGCTGGCGCGCCAGTGTGTTGTTGCCGAGCACCATCCACAGCGTCGCCAGGTCGTACCCGGGCAGATACCAGCCCGCGTGCTCCCAGTCGAGGAGCACCGCCCCGGCGGGCGACAGCAGCATGTTGGAGAGCAGCGCGTCACCGTGGCAGAACTGCCGCATGCCCGGCCGCCCGAGACCACGCATCAGCTTCTGCAGATCCCCCAGATCCCGGTCCGTGAAGAGCCCCAGCTCGTGATAGCGGGTGATCCGCCGCGCGTAGTCCAGACCGGGACCGAACATGTCGCCCGGCGGACGCCAGGTATTGAGCCGGGTCACGGCGCCCAGCACCGTCCGTACGTCGGCGCGCGGCGGGGCCTCGACCGGATGGCGCGACAGGGCCGCGGCGCGTCCGGGCATCCGCTCCACGACCAGCGTGCAGTTGTCGGGATCGGCGGCGATCAGCCGGGGCACCCGCACCGGCGGCCGGTGGCGCACGAACGAGCGATATGTGGCTATCTCGTGCCGGAAGCTCTCGGCCCACGCGGGTGACTGATCCAGTAGACACTTGGCCACCGCGGTCGTCCGCCCCGTCGTCCCGACCAGCAGCACCGAGCGGCCGCTGCGCCGCAGCACCTGCACGGGGTTGAACTCCGGACAGATCCGGTGCACCGAGGCGATGGCCATCTTCAACTGCGTGCCCTGGGGGCCCGACAGGTCGAGCCGGCCGCCGAGCGGCCCGTTGGCCGTCCCCGCCCAGCGCCTGGCCCGGCCGGCGTGGGTGGGGTCGAGATACGGTCCACCGCCGACCGCGGGTGGCCGCTGCTGCCGGGGCGGGGCGGTCACGGAGGACGATGCTGTGTACGACGACGCTGTGTACATGGGCGAACGGATCCCTTCGTGTACCGACGAATTACCCGCGCCGCCCGTCCCGGCGGTCGTTCCACACCCTGGGGAATGTGGTCGGACTGCCGGGCCGGGGTGGCGCGTTCCTACACGACACCCCGCCACGGGTGGCACACCATGTGGCGCACCCTGGCGAAGCCTGGCGA
Organism: Streptomyces sp. NPDC057307; assembly: GCF_042667665.1. Taxonomy (NCBI): domain Bacteria; kingdom Bacillati; phylum Actinomycetota; class Actinomycetes; order Kitasatosporales; family Streptomycetaceae; genus Streptomyces; species Streptomyces sp. NPDC057307. The sequence goes on from NZ_JBHUZM010000208.1 coordinate 1,346, forward strand.
ATAGTCGCCAGGCATCTGACAGAGGGTTACTGTCAACTCAGCCGAGAACCTGGGGGCTTGACGTGACCGGAGAACCCAACGCCCGCCTGTCGGACCTGTTCGGCCTCGCCGGCTGGTCCAAGGGCGAACTCGCGCGGCTGGTGAACAGACAGGCGGCGGCCATGGGCCATCCGCAGCTGGCCACCGACACCTCGCGGGTCAGACGCTGGATCGACATGGGGGAGATCCCGCGCGATCCGGTACCGAGGGTGATGGCGTCTCTGTTCACCGAGCGGCTCGGCCGTGTCGTGACCATCGAGGACCTCGGGTTCGTACGACACGGACGCGCGGGGAGACGACGGGACGCCGGGAGCGCATCGAATCCTGACGGCCTGCCTTGGGCGCCCGACCGGACGGCTGCGGTCCTCACCGAATTCACGGGAATGGACCTCATGCTCAACCGACGCGGCTTGGTGGGCGCGAGCGCCGTGCTCACCGCAGGCACCGCACTCAGCAGTTCCATGTACGACTGGCTGCACTCCGACCCCGCACTGTCAGCCGACGCTCCCCGGAGCGCCGAATCCCTGCACGCCGACCCCGCCGGGTACGACCGCTACGAGGCCGCCCCCATCGGGGCGCAGGAGATCGACGCGCTGGAGCACTCCGTCGACGTGTTCCGGGCCTGGGACGCCTCCCGGGGAGGCGGCCTCCAGCGCAAGGCGGTGGTGGGCCAGCTCAACGAGGTGGGCGGCATGCTCTCGTACCGCCATCCTCCCCATCTCCAGCGGCGCCTGTGGGGCGTCGCTGCCAACCTGGCGGTCCTCGCCGGCTGGATGTCGCACGACGTCGGCCTCGAACCCACCGCCCAGAAGTACTTCGTCATCGCCACCCACGCGGCGCGCGAGGGCGGCGACCGTCCGCGCGCGGGCGAGGCGCTCTCCAGGGCGGCGCGCCAGATGGTTCATCTGGGGCGGCCGGACGAGGCGCTGGACCTGATGAAGCTGGCCAACTCCGGCTCCGGGGACGAGGTGCTGCCCCGTACCCGGGCGATGCTCCGCACGATCGAGGCCTGGGCACAGGCGTCGATGGGGCGCGGCCAGGCCATGCGCCGGACCCTGGGCGAGGCGGAGGAACTCTTCGTCTCGGACAAGGGCGACGTGCCACCGCCGAGTTGGATGCAGATGTTCGACGAGGCGGATCTGCACGGCATGGAGGCGCTGGCGTACCGTACGCTCGCCGATCACGATCCCTCGGCGGCGGCCATAGCTCAACGGCATGCCAAGCGGGCGATCGAGCTGCGGCAGAACGGCCGTCAGCGGTCGATGATCTTCGACTACCTCTCACTGGCCTCGGCCTGCTTCATCGCGGACGATCCCGAACAGGCCGACCGCTACGCGCGGTTGGCGTTGGTGTCGATGGGGGAGACCTCGTCGCACCGCACCTGGGACCGGCTGCGGGAGATGTACCGGCTGACCGGCCAGTACGCGGCGCACGCCACGATCCAGGATCTGCGCAGGGAGATCGACGCGGTCCTGCCGAACCCGACGAAGAAGCCGAGGAGTTCGACGGTCTAATTCCCAGGACGGTCCAGTTCCCAGGATCCAGTCATGTCAGGAATCCGGTCGGGCACGCGGTCCGGGATCCCGTACGTCGAAGAGGGCCGTCAGGGGTCCTCGGGGGCGGTCCACTCCGCCGGGCCGATCCTGGCCACCAGTACACAGGCGTCGTCCTCGCGTCCGGTCTCACCGAACTCCTCGACGACCGTCCTGACACAGTCCTGCGCGTCACGTGCCCCGGTCAGGCGGGGTGCGAGCGCCAGAAGCCGGTCCACCCCGGTCCGGTCGGTCAGCCTGCCGGTGTGCAGCACCAGCAGATCACCGGGCAGCAACTGGATCTCGGCCTGTTCGTACGCGGCACCCGATGTCGCGCCGAGCAGAACGCCGTCCAGCGGAGTCAGCGCGCGCCCCGTCCCGTCGCGGAACAGCAGCGGGGCGGGGTGCCCCGCCTGTGCCCAGACGAGGGTGCGGGTCTCGGCGCGGTAGCGGCAGCAGACGGCGCTGCCGAGCGCGGGTTGCTCGGCGGTGTCGAGCAACTGGTTGAGATGGCCCATCAACGCGCCGGGCTGGACGCCCGCCACCGCCATACCGCGCAGGGCGCCGAGGAGCATCGCCATCGTGGAGGCGGCCGTCACGCCGTGGCCGGTGAGATCGCCGACCGTCAACAGGGTGTTCCCGTCGGGGAGTTTGAGCGCGTCGAACCAGTCGCCGCCGACGAGTCCGCCGCCCGTGGGCGGCAGATAGTGGCCGGCGAGATCCAGGGTGCCCGGCCGGCTCTGCGGGGAGTGGAGCGTCCCGCGCCACGACGGCAGCACGGCGTCCTGCAGCTCCGCCACGATGCGCTGTTCGGCCCTGGCGGTCCGCTCGCTGCGCCGGAGCGTGTCACCGGACTCGTCGACGGCGCGCCGGCTGCGGCGTAACTCGCTGACGTCCCGCAGCACCGCCCACATGGAGGCGGCGCACCCGTCGGGGTCGAGCACGGGCTCGCCCATCATGTGCAGGGTGCGGACGCGCCGGTCGGTCCTGACGATGCGGAACTCGCTGTCGATGGGTTTGCCGTCGACGAGACACTCGGTCACCAGCGTCTGGAGCAGGCTCTGGTCCTCGGCGACCATCACCGACGGCAGTTCGTCCAGGGTCATCGGGCCCTTCTCGGGCGGACGGCCGAAGATCTCGTACAGCTCCGGCGACCAGGTGACCTCGTCGGTGAGGAGATTCCACTCGGCGCTGCCGACCCGGCTCAGCAGCGAACCGGTCTCGTCAGCGGCTTCCGCCACCGCGGCCGTCGACTCGGTGTCGTCGCCGGGGAGTCCGTTCTTGAGCTGTCCCAAGTGGGCGCCGAGATCGTCGAGTTGATGAACCGCCAGGTCGCAGAGGGCGCGCTGCCAGCGCCTTCGCGTGTCGTGCTCGTCGGCGACCGCGTCCCTGCGCACGGCGTCCACGTCGCCGCGCAGCCTGCGGGTGCGCGTGATGAGGGACTCCACCACGCCCCGCTCCGGTGGCTGCGGGGCGGGACGGTCCGCGAACAGAGGGGACGGCATCTCGAACTCCGATACAGGCGTGGCCCTGCCAGGTCTGAAGGGTGGACTGTTACGACTGTTGCACAGGCTGCTATGGGCCGTAAGGCATTCGGCAACACTCGATCCGGTGGTGCATATGGCATATGCCACAGGCGGGGAAAGTGACCTACCGTCACGGGTGAGCAGCCACCGGCGGGTTGACGCGGTCCGTCAGCCCGTCGTGGCGGGGCCCTCGACCGCCCGCTTGAGGTTGCTCAGCGTCCGGTGGATGTTCCTGGCCTGGAAATCGGCGAAGGTGTGACCGCCCGTCGCGAGCCGGTCGAAGCCGTTCGCGACGGCGTCGGGCCACGAACGCCGGTCGTCCGTCCAGGTCTCCGTCACGCGCGTGCCGCCGTCGACCGCCTCCAGACGGTACTCCCAGGTGGCGATCGGACCGCGCAGCCGCGGGGTGCGGGGCCCGATCGCGTGGACACGGAACGCGAACCGCTCGCCCGCGTCGGCTGCCGTCACCGTGCAGCGCGTCGTCCAGCGCATCGGGCCACGCTTGTTGTGACCGTCGAAGACCATCCCCACGTGCGTGTCCCGGGCTTCACCGGCCGCGCCACGGACCGTCGCCCCGAGATTCTCCGGACTCCACCGGCCCATCAGCGCGGGCCGGCTGATCTGCTCGTACATGACCCCGGGGGAGGCGGCGACGACGACGCTGTCGGACACGGTGAACGTACGCGGCATGGGGGCTCCGATCCTGTGCTCCGGACCCTGGCGGGCCTGCCCGGTCCGGACCTCCGACTCTAGGCCGTGTCCTCCGGGCGAGGTCCTGGGCCCCGGCGCCCGCCCCGGCGCGCTCAGCCGGTGGGGGCGCGGTGGAGGACCATCAGCAGTCGCCACACGTGCCCGGCGACCGCCTCCGGCCGCGCGTCGATCAGGCCGTGCAGCCAGTCCCCGAGGACGCCGGCGAAGGACGCCGCGATCGCCGAGTCGATCAACTCGGACCCGGGCAGGCCCGCCAGGGCGCGTTCCGTACGACTGCGCTCCCGCAGCTCTCGGTGGAGCAACTCGCCCAGCGGGCCGCTGCCACCCGGCCGCAGCAGCGTGCGGTACAGATCGGCGTGCGGTACGAGACCGGTGAAGAAGGCCGTCAGAGCGGGTGGCGGGGACGCCGGGTCCGGCAGCCCGCGCCAGGCGTGCAACGCGTCCACCGCCTCCCGGACGACCGTGGCGCACGCGTCGACGGCGAGTGCCTGGAGGTCCGCGTAGTGCAGATAGAACGTGGCCCGGCCGACCCCCGCCCTGCGCACCAGCGCGGCCACGCCCACCTGTTCGAGCGGGCGCTCCGCGCACTCGTCGAGAAGTGCCTGCCGCAGGGCGGCCCGCGTCCGGGCCGCCCTGGGGTCGGCCGGGGGCTCCGAGCCTGCCGCCCCGCCCGCTGTCCCGCCGGTCATCCCGCCGCCAGTACGACGGCCAGCGCGATCGCGCCCGGCAGCGCCTGGGCGAAGAGGATGCGGCGGTTCGCCGTGGCCGCGCCGTACACCCCGGCGACGATCACACAGCTCAGGAAGAAGATCTGCGCGCGGTACCCGGTCGGGTCGCCCGCGATCAGGCCCCAGACCAGGCCGGCCGCCAGAAACCCGTTGTAGAGCCCCTGGTTGGCGGCCAGGGCCGCGGTGGCGCGGGCCAACTCGGCGTCGAAGCCGGACAGTCTGCGGCCGGGGCCGCGCTCCCAGAGGAACATCTCAAGCACCATGAAGAAGACGTGGAAGGCGGCCACGAGGGCGACCAGGATCTGTGCGGCGGTACTCACGGAGACTTCCTCGGGGAGTTGGGTTCTGGACTGGTGTCTGTGAACTATAGACACCTGTCCAGAAGCTGCGCCACCCAGGGGCCCGTCACTCGCGGTCCGAACCGCCCTGCCCCTTCTGCCGGTTGATGCCCGCCGAGAGCAGCGCGTCCTCGCACCGGGCCACCGCCGACTGGCGGGACGGCACCTGCCGCCACGCGCCCTCCCCGTCCGACCCCGAGCCCTCGTCGGCGTGCGGCGCCAGATCGCCGACCACCGTCACCTGGTGCCCGCGCGCCGCCAGCCGGCTCAGCGCCTCCCGCAGCATGACCTCGGCGAACGGTCTGACCTCCGCCACCTCCTCCAGATCGAGCACCACCCAGCCGGGCTCCTCGGGGACGACGGTGCCCAGTTCGTGCAGCAGCCGTTCGACCTCCGTGAAGTCGAGGATCCCCTGCGCGGCGACGATCGCCACGTTGTCACCCGCCTGCTCGATGACCTCGCGTTCCGCCTCGCTGCGCGGCCGGTCCGACGGCGCGGTCCGCGCGGTCTCCGCCAGCATCACGGTCGGCGCCGTCCGCGAGGACCGGCGCATCAGATGGAGACCGAACCGGGCCGACAACTCGCGCAGCACGGCCACGCCGCGTACCGGATTGCCCAGGGCGTCCAGCGGCGGACTGTGCACCGCCATGCCGAACCGCGCCGGACTGGCGGCGATCAGCCCGCCCGACACACCGCTCTTCGCGGGCAGTCCGACCCGCAGCAGCCAGTCGCCCGACGCGTTGTACATCCCGCACGAGGCCATGACCGCGAGCACCTGCACGGCCACCGGCTCGGGCACCACCGTCTCGCCGGTCGAGGGATTGACGCCGCCGTTGGCCAGCGTCGCGGCCATCACCGCCAGATCGACCGTCGTCACACGCACCGAGCACTGCCGGAAGTATGTCTCCACGCCGTTCGGGTCGCCGGGCAGCGACCCCGCGCCGCGCATCAGATACGACAGGGCCCGGTTGCGGTCGCCGGTCTCGGACTCCGACGCGCGGACCCGCTCGTCCACATCCAGCCGCCGCCCCGCGAACCGGCCGAGACAGTCGAGGATCCGCGCGAACCGCTCCTCCTCGTCCGCCCCCGGCACCAGCGCGGTCGTGACGATCGCCCCCGCGTTGATCATCGCGTTCGCCGGCCGCCCGGTGCCCGGCTCCAGGCTGATCGCGTTGTACGCCTCGCCGCTGGGCTCCGCGCCGACCCACCGGGTCACCTCGTCGAGCCCCAACTCGGCCAGGACCAGCGCGTACACGAACGGCTTGGACACCGACTGGAGGGTGAAGGGCGTGTCGACGCCGCCCGACCAGTAGTGGTTGCCGCCCATGCTGGTCAGCGCGATACCGAAGGTGCGCGGGTCGGCGGTGGCCAACTGCGGGATGTACGAGGCGACTTCGCCCTCGTCCAGGGTGGCGACCCGCCGCTGGAGCTCCACCAGCGCGTCGGTGATGACATCGGTGGCCGAGACGGGTGTCACGGACGACCTCCAGAGGGCTGGCTGCGGAGCGCGCCGGGGCAAGCCGAAGCCCCCGGGCGCGGACTGGATCATCCGCGCCCGGGGGCTCCGGCCAGCATTCCCCGATGGGGGCGCTTGGAGTTAACGCCCCACTCAAGCATTCGCGACGATCACGTCCGGGGAGGCCGCGCCGTGTCATCCACGGGTGTCACCAGATGGACTCGGCCCATTCGGGGTGGTCGATGAACGGGTTGCGGTTGTGCTGGAACTGGCTGTATATGACGTCGTTGCGGCGCTTCTCGAAGGCGTCCGGCGGGTCCTCGTCGTTCCACTGCTTCAGCACGGACAGCCGTCCCATCAGGGGGGCCGAGCCGTTGTTGACGCGGTCGTTCGGTTCGAGGTCGGCGAAGGAGTCGGTGCCCTCGTAGCGGACCGCCATGTAGAGGATCATGCGGGCGACATCGCCCTTGACCGCGTCGCGCGGCTCGTAGGAGTCGCTGTCGGTGAGGTTCCCGGGGGCGCCGCTGACCGGGCTGCCGCCGTTGTCGAAGTCCTTGTTGCCGCGGATGCCGTTGACCTGCACATCCTCCGGGCGCAGATGGTGGACGTCGGTGCCGGGGCCCTGCGACGTACCGAAGTCGCCGTGGGACTGGGCCCACACGTGCTCACGGTTCCAGTCGCCGACGGCCCCGCCGTTCTTCGTCTTCGCGCGCGAGATGCCGCTGTAGAGGAGGACCACGTTGGCGGAGTTGTTGGGGTCCTGGTCGGTGACCTTCAGCGCTTCCCAGACGCCGCTGTACGAGAGCTTCGTCTGGTTGCGGATGATGCCGTGCAGCGCGGTCTTGAGCGCGGGTCCGGTCTTGCCGAGAGCGCCCTGGTAGTAGGTGTCGTCCAGTGCGGCGGTTCCGGTCGAGGTGACGGCGGTGGTTCCCGACGAGGCCGCCGGGGGTGTGGCGGCCGGGGCGGCGGTCGCGCTGCCGGCGAGCACCGCGGCGGCGGCGCACAGGGCCAGCACCGGCCGCACGGCGGGAAGGTGACGACGAGACATATGGGGGGTGCCCTCTCGATCAGGAGATCACCGCGCGTAGATCCGACGGGTGGGGCTGCACGCACGGCGGTCAGGTCGATGTGACGTTTCCGCAGGAGCTTTCCACAGCGCCTGTGACGCTGGGGTGAATGCTCCGCGTCCATCATGTGCAGGTCAAGATACGGGCCCACGCCGGGAGTTGAGTGGGGGAAGACTGCTCCGCGCGTTCACATGGATGGGCCGAAAACACAGTGCTGATAATTTTGGTCCATACCAACTCCTTGACGGGCATCCCCTGGCTGCCTTAAATCAAGCATTGAAATAAGCGCGCGAGCGCTTCCCCTCCCAGCAGTACCTGTCATGCGCATGCCCCCCACGCAAAGCGATGTGATGACCGTGCATATGTCCTGGCGGCGCCGTACGGCGCTGTACGCCCTCGCACTTCTGTGCACCTCCGGAGCCGTGGCCGCCGTGCCCGCCGGAGCCTCCGCCGCATCGGACCCCCACTCCGCCGCGGCACCCACTGCCATCAAGTTCGAGGACAACTTCGACGGCCCGGCCGGAGCCGGCGTCGACGGGAACAAGTGGCAGATCGAGACCGGCGACAACGTCAACAACCACGAGCGGCAGTACTACACGTCCGGGAACAACAACGCCCAGCTCGACGGGCAGGGCAATCTCGTGATCACCGCCCGCAAGGAGAACCCGGGCAACTACCAGTGCTGGTACGGCACGTGTGAGTACACCTCGTCCCGGCTGAACACCTCCGGCAAGTTCGACTCCGCGTACGGCCGCGTCGAGGCCCGCATGAAGATCCCGCGCGGCCAGGGCATCTGGCCCGCGTTCTGGGCACTCGGCAGCGACATCGGCCAGGTCGGCTGGCCCAACAGCGGCGAGATCGACGTCATGGAGAACGTCGGCTTCGAGCCCAACACCGTGCACGGCACGCTGCACGGCCCCGGCTACTCGGGCTCCGGCGGCATCGGCGCCGGCTACAGCCTGCCGAACGGCGAGGCGTTCGCGGACAACTTCCACACCTTCGCGGTCGACTGGGCGCCGGACTCCATCAAGTGGTCGGTCGACGGCAACGTCTTCCAGACCCGTACGCCCGCCGATCTCGGCGGCAACCAGTGGGTGTTCAACAAGCCGTTCTTCCTGATCCTCAACCTCGCGGTCGGCGGCTACTGGCCCGGTGACCCCGACGGCAGCACTGTCTTCCCGCAGCAACTGGTCGTCGACTACGTACGCGTCAGCGACTAGTACCCCGTTTCTGTTCCTCGGGTGCCGGACGGGCAAGGGCCGGACAGGTCCCGGCC
>NZ_JBHUZM010000209.1:0-9788 GCF_042667665.1 Streptomyces sp. NPDC057307
GACGGTGCCCGCGGGCACCGTCCCCCTCGCCTTACCGTCTCGGGACTACTTCAGACCGTTGCTGATCGCGGTCACGAGTTCGCCGTTCGCGGTGTCACCGGTGAAGTCCCAGAAGAACGCTCCGCCGAGGCCCTGGCTCTTGGCCCAGGTCATCTTCGAGGCGATCGTCGCCGGGGTGTCGTAACTCCACCAGTTGCTGCCGCACTTGGCGTACGCGGTGCCGCCGACGGTGCCGGTGACGGGGCAGGTGTTCTTGAGGACCTTGTAGTCCTCGATGCCCGCCTCGTACGTGCCGGGGGCCGCGCCCGTCGCCGTACCGCCCGGTGCGGCCTGCGTGACGCCGGTCCAGCCGCGTCCGTAGAAGCCGATGCCGAGCAGCAGCTTCTTCGCCGGGACGCCCTGCGCCTTGTACTTGGCGATCGCGTCGGCGGAGTTGAAGCCGGCCTGCGGGATGCCCGGGTAGGAGGTGAGCGGGGAGTGCGGGGCCGTGGGGCCCTGGGCGGCGAAGGCGCCGAAGAAGTCGTACGTCATGACGTTGAGCCAGTTCATGTACTGCGAGGCGCCGGCGTAGTCGGCGGCGTCGATTTTGCCGCCGCTGGACGCGTCGGCGGTGACGGCCGCGGTGACCAGGTAGTTGGCGCCGAACTTGGCACGCATGGCCTGCATCATGTTCTTCATCGCCGCCGGGCCGCTGGTGTCACAGCTCAGACCACAGGCGTTCGGGTACTCCCAGTCCAGGTCGATGCCGTCGAAGACATCCGCCCAGCGCGGGTCCTCGATCAGGTCGTAGCAGGACTGCGCGAACGCGGCCGGGTTCTTCACCGCGTCACCGAAGCCGCCGGACCAGGTCCAGCCGCCGAAGGACCAGAGGACCTTGATGTTCGGGTTGGCGGCCTTGAGCTTGCGCAGCTGGTTGAAGTTGCCGCGCAGCGGCTGGTCCCAGGTGTCGGCGACGCCGTCGACGGCCTGGTCGGCGGTGTACGCCTTGTCCGTCGCGGCGTACGCGTCACCCATGGTGCACTTGCCACCCTGGACGTTGCCGAACGAGTAGTTGATGTGGGTGATCTTCGACGCGCTGCCGGACGTCACCAGGTTCTTGACGTGGTAGTTGCGGTCGTAGACGCCCCACTCGGTGAAGTAGCCGAGCTTGACCTGGTCGCCGGGCGGGGTGCCCGGGTCCGTGCCGCCGCCGGTGGTCCTGACGGCCACCGAGCCGCTGACCGGGCCGGTCTGGTCGGCCGTGTCACGGGCCTGGACGCTGTACGAGTAACTGGTGCCCGCGGTCAGGCCGGTGTTCGTGTACGTCGTACCGGTGACCGTGGCGATCTTCGCGCCGTCCCGCAGGACGTCGTAGTTCTTGATGCCCTTGTCGTCGGTGGCCGCGCTCCAGCTGAGCTTCGCCGACGTGTTCGTGATCTCGCTCGCGGTGGGGGTGCCCGGGGCGGTGGGGGCCGTGTCGCCGGGGACACTGCCGCCGTCGCAGGAGGCGCCGTTGAGCTTGCAGCCGGAGGGGGAACCGGAGCCGGAGCCGGTGCCGTTGAAGCCGAAGGTGACGGAGGCGCCCGGGTTGAGGGTGCCGTTCCAGCCGACGTTCTTGGCGGTCCAGTGGTTGGTGCCGCTCTTGGTGACCGTGGCGTCCCAGGCGGAGCCGACGCCGGTGCCGGCGGGGAAGTCCCACTCGACGGTCCAGGAACTCAGTGTGGTGGTACCGGTGTTCTTCACCGTCCACGAGCCTTCGAAGCCGGTGCCCCAGTCGGACTTCTTGGTGTACGTGGCGGTCGCCGAGGTGGCCGCCTCGGCGGGGGAGGCCAGGCCGACCATGGCGGCGAGGGGGAGGAGCAGTGCGGTCAGCGCCGCGACGGATCTGGATCTGAATCTGGCTCTTCGGACGGACGTCTTCGTGCTCAAGGGGTACTCCTCGAGTGAGTTCGGAGCAGTTCGGGGATGGTCCGGGTTGGTCCGTGACACCCGACTCTTGCGAAAGCTCGCGCACTAGTCAGTGGCGTGAGAGTAAGGAGGTCTGGACCAATCGTCAATAGGTCCAGACCAAAGGCGTGACGGGGTTCGCCACGGCATCTGGTACGTCCCCGGCCCGGGGTCCGTTCAGATCCCCAACTCCTGCGCCAGAACCGCCGCTTGCACCCGGCTGCGCAGCTCCAGCTTGCCCAGCAGCCTGCTGACGTGCGTCTTGACCGTCGCCTCGGCCATGTCGAGCCGCCGCGCGATGTCGGCGTTCGACAGCCCGTCGCCCAGGCTCGACAGCACTTCGCGCTCGCGCCGGGTGAGGGCGTCGAGCACGGTGAGGTCCGGCGCGTTCGCGGCCCGTACGGCCTTCGGCGAGGCGAACTCAGCGATCAGCCGGCGCGTCACGGCGGGCGCGATCAGACCCTCGCCGCGCGCCACGGTCCGCACCGCCTCGATCAGCTCGCGCGCCTCGGTGTTCTTCAGCAGGAACCCGGACGCGCCGGCGCGCAGCGCGCCGAAGACGTACTCGTCGAGGTCGAACGTCGTCAGTACGAGGACGTCCGCCAGTCCCTCCTCGACCACCTGCCGCGTCGCGGACACCCCGTCGAGGCGCGGCATCTGAATGTCCATCAGCACAAGGTCCGGGCGCAGCTCGCGGGCCAGCCGTACGGCCTCCTCACCGTCCCCGGCCTCGCCCACGACCTCGATCTCCGGCGCGCTGCGCAGGATCAGCACCAGTCCCGCGCGCACCGCCGACTGGTCCTCGGCCACCAGAACCCGGATCGTCATGAAGCGCCGTTCCCCTCGTCGACGGGCAGTTCCGCCCGTACCCGCCAGATCTTGCCGCCGTCCGCGTCGTCCGACGTGACCGGTCCCGCCTCGAACTCCCCGTCCAGCAGCGCCACTCGCTCACGCATCCCGACGAGTCCGGCGCCGGAGCCCGGCGCGCGGGGGCCGGGCCGGTCGCCGTACCGGCTGACGACCTCGACGCGCAGGGCGCCCCGCGAGTGGTCCAGGACCACCGACACCGGGCCCGGCGGCGCGTGCTTGAGCGCGTTGGTCAGCGACTCCTGGACGATGCGGTACGCCGCCATCTCGACCGGCGCGGGCAGCGGCGCGCCCTCGCCCCGCCGGTCCGCCAGCGTGAACGTGAGCCCGCTGGAGGCGCCGTTCGTACGGGCCTGCTCGACGAGCGAGTCGAGCGCCCGCAGCGTCGGCGCCGGGGCCGGGTCCTGGTCGTCGCCCGCGTCCCGCAGCAGCCCGATGAGCCGCCGCATCTCGGCCAGTCCGGCGACGCTGTTCTCACGGATCACCGTCAGCGCGTCCTTCGTGGTTCGCGCGTCGTCGAGCGAGAGCGCGGCGGTGGAGTGGATCGCGATGGCCGACAGATGGTTGGCGACCATGTCGTGCAGCTCACGGGCCATCCGCGCGCGCTCGGCCGTCACGGCCTGCGTACGGTCCATCTCGGCCAGCAGCGCGGTCTGTTCGGCCCGCAGCCGGGCGGCCTCGGCGGCGTCGCGGTGATTGCGCACCAGGACACCGGTGGTGGCCGGGGCGACACTGATCGCGGCGGCGACCACACCGAGCAGCAGCGCCTCGGGCGTACGGAGCCAGCTCAGCGTCCCCACGGTGATGCTGATCGAGATCAGCGCCGTGCCCCAGGGGATCCGGCGGGCGGCGGACGGGCTCCCGTACAGCACCGCCGCGTACACGAGGTCCGTGAACATCGCGATCGTCGCCACACTGCCGGTGGTGAACTGGTCCGCGACCAGTGCCACGGTGCCGACGGCCAGGGCCGTGCGGGGCGCGGTCCTGCGCACCAGCTCCATCAGGGAGATGGCGACGAGGGGCAGCAGCACCCAGAAGCCGGACAGCCACCGGCCGCCCTGGGTGTGCAGCCCGAGCGACCACAGCAGCACACCGCCGAGCAGGCCGCCCGCGCCGATCAGGACGTCCTCGCGGTGCGGGCGCGGGAAATCGGTCATCCCACCATCAAACACGGCGCCGCGCGCGGGCACGTCCCCGTACCGGCCGAGGAGGCGGTACATCGAAGGATGCAGTCACGGTTCGTCACTGCCGACGACGATCGGGGCCCGGACCGGCGGGAGGCTTGGAGTGAGCCGGAAGGGGGCTGTCGTGATCGTCACGCTGATCATCATCTGTGAGGTCGGGTTCTGGGTACTGCTGGGCGTCGGACTCGCCCTGCGCTACTTCGCCCGGATGCCGCGCGCCTCGGTCGCGGTGCTGCTGTGCGAGCCGCTGTTGGAGGTCCTGCTGCTGGTCGTGACGGCGATCGACCTCAGGAACGGCGCCGAACCGGACTGGAAGCACGGCCTCGCGGCGGTGTACATCGGGTTCTCCGTGGCCCTCGGCCCGGAGCTGATCAAGTGGGCCGACGCGCGCTTCGCCCACCGCTTCGCGGGCGGCCCGCCGCCGGTGAGGCCGCCGAAGTACGGCAAGGCCCGCGCGATCCACGAGTGGCGGACGGCGGCGCGGTGGATCGTGGCGTCGGGCATCGCCGTCGCACTGCTCCAGGCCGCGATCTGGTACGTCGGCTCCGACGGGAGGATCGACTCGCTGCGGATGTGGCAGCAGAAGATGGTCTTCCTGATCGGGATCAACGTGGTGTGGGCGCTCGGCTACACCGTCTTCCCGAAGAAGGCCCCGGGCGGGACCGCCGACGCGGGGAGGGCCAAGTCCCTCAGCGACCGCTGAGGTCCGGTCAGCGCTCGCCGCCCGGCACCCACAGCACGTCTCCGACCTCCTTGTTGGCCACCCTGGCCAGGATGAACAGGAGGTCGGAGAGCCGGTTGAGATACGTCGCCGTGAGCGGGTTCATGGTCTCCCCGTGCGTCTCGAACGCCGCCCACGTCGAGCGCTCCGCGCGCCGTACGACGGTGCACGCCTGGTGCAGCAGCGCCGCCCCCGGCGTACCGCCCGGCAGGATGAAGCTCCGCAGCTTCTCGACCTCCTCCAGGAAGAGGTCGCAGTCCGCCTCCAGTTTGTCGATGTACGACTGCTCGACCCGCAGCGGCGGGAACTCGGGCGCCTCGACCACCGGCGTGGAGAGGTCGGCGCCGACGTCGAAGAGGTCGTTCTGGACCCGGACGAGGACCTTCACGACATCGTCCCTGAGCTGCCCCAGCGCGATCGCCCCACCGATGACGGCGTTCGCCTCGTTGGCGTCGGCGTAGGCGCCGATCCGCGGGTCGGTCTTGGCGGTACGGCTCATGTCGCCGAGCGCCGTGGTGCCCTGGTCGCCGGTTCGGGTGTAGATACGCGTCAGATTGACCATGTGCCCAGCCTAGGCGGTGTCTTGTCGATCGGGCCGGACCCCGGGGAGACCTCGCGCGAAGTCCTCGTACCGCTGGACGACATCGAGGAAGCACCGGGCGAAAAGATGCTCAAGTACGCTGTACGGCAAGGCCGATGGGCCGCCCCGGCGCGCTCGCGGATGTGATGTCCGTCATGTGAGACGTGACGCGCATCTCTTCACCACCACAGGGCAGCTCACGACCGATAACCTCCGGCAGAGGGAAATGTAAAGCGCGTGTTAAGCCGCGCGCCGTTCCGGAGCGGAAATCAAGGGGTACGTCGTGGCCAGGAAGCTCGCCGTCATCGGTGCCGGACTCATGGGGTCCGGAATCGCGCAGGTCTCGGCCCAGGCGGGCTGGGACGTCGTGCTGCGAGATGTGACCGACGAGGCCCTGACCCGTGGCAAGAACGCGATCCGCGCCTCGTACGCCAAATTCGTCACCAAGGGCAAGCTCGAAGAGGCGGACGCGGACGCCGCGCTCGCCCGGATCACCACGACCACCGATCTGGACGCCGCGGCCGACGCCGACATCGTCGTCGAGGCCGTGTTCGAGAAGCTCGACATCAAGCACGAGATCTTCCGGACGCTCGACAAGCTCGTACGCGACGACGCCGTCCTGGCCTCCAACACCTCGGCCATCCCGATCACGAAGATCGCCGCCGTGACGGAGCGTCCCGAGCGCGTCGTGGGCGCGCACTTCTTCTCGCCCGTACCGATGATGAACCTCTGCGAGCTGGTACGCGGCTACAAGACCAGCGACGAAACTCTCGCCACCACACGGGAGTTCGCCGAATCGGTCGGCAAGACCTGCATCGTCGTCAACCGCGACGTCGCGGGCTTCGTCACCACCCGGCTGATCACCGCCCTGGTCGTCGAGGCGGCCAAGCTCCAGGAGTCGGGCGTCGCCACGGCCGAGGACATCGACATCGCCTGCAAGCTCGGCTTCGGCCACGCCATGGGGCCGCTCGCCACCGCCGACCTCACGGGCGTCGACATCCTGCTGCACGCCGCCGACAACATCTACACGGAGTCGCAGGACGAGAAGTTCGCGGCGCCCGAACTGATGCGCCGGATGGTGGACGCGGGTGACATCGGGCGCAAGAGCGGGCAGGGCTTCTACAAGCACTGACCGTTCTGCCCTCACCCCACCGGGTGAATTCGGTATCAGTTCGCTCACGGACGGCAACTTCCTCGGCCGCGCGGCTGTCAGTTGTTGCACAAAGGCATTGCACGAAGACCTCGCACGAAGACTCAGCACGAAGACCTCAGTACGAAGACCTCGCACCACGACCGAGAACACAGACGCGGAGCACATAAGCATTCGGGGAGCGCATATGTACATCAGGGGCGACCACGCCGAGCTGGTCGTCGAGGGCCGCCTCGACGTACGCAGCGCGGCGGACGCCCGTACGGTCCTGCACTCGGCCGTCGACGACGGAGCCGGCGACCTGGTGCTCGATCTGACCGGACTCGATTCCTGGGACGCCACGGGCCTCGGCGTCATCATGGGCGCGCACAGACGGGCCGGACGGTGCGGGCGCAGACTCGTCCTGCGCGGTGTGCCGGCCCAGATGCAGCGCCTGCTGGTGGCCACCCGGCTGCACCGCATCCTCGCCATCGAGGGCGGGATCGCAGCAGAATCGCTTCCGCGCGTCTGACCACGCCGAGCGGTGCGTACCGCTCGAACACCGAGCGGTACGTATCGCTCGAACTCACCGGCCCCGCCCGTGAAACCGCGCACAATCCTCACGAGACCGTGACGTCTCGGACGGGGTGGCACCCCGGCTGTTCCTGGATACTGTGCGGAGGTTTAGGGTTTCGGCCGTCGGCCGACCAACAACCCATGCGGCGGGCACCGGACCAGAAGCGACAGCGGGGCGTGCGAGGCCGGAAGGGCAACCGCACGCCACGATCTGGGGGGCTTTGACGATGAACCCGACCGACCCGACCCACCCGACGGACCCGCGTCCCGAGGGTGCCGGTCCCGCGGGCACCGGCCCCGCCGGAGCGGGGCGCGCCGACGAGAGACCCGCCGAGGCCGCCGACCGGCCGAGCCCGTGGCTCTCGCACCCGACGCCCGCGCGCACCGTCGAGCTGATCTCGGGCGACTTCCTGATCACCGTCAACCCCGTCGACGGCAGCGAGATCGAGCCATGCCCGCCGGGCTCGCAGCCGCCCACCCCCGGCAGGCTCGACGCCGACGAGCGCGCCGAGCAGCGCCGGGCCGGCCGGCCGCCCATACCGCCGGGCCCCGGCGCGCCCCCGCTCCCGCTGCTGGAGCGTCGGGAGGAGCGCGAACAGCTCGTCGGACTGCTGGGCCGCGGCCGATCCGTACGCCTCACCGGGTCGGCGGGCTCCGGCCGTACCGCACTCATCGAAGCCGTCGCCGCCGACTGCGAGGACCTCGCGCCGGACGGAGTCGTACGGCTCTCCGGCCACCACCGCACCGTCACCGAGCTGCTGTACGAGCTGTACGCGGGCGTGTACCGGTCCGTGCTGCACCGCCCCGACCGCGCCGGACTGCTGCGCCTGGTCAACGGCATCGGCGCGATCGTCGTCGTGGACGACCTCGAATTCGGCGGCGAGCCGCTGGACGAACTCCTCGAAGCCGCCCCCGAATGCGCCTTCCTCCTCGCCGTCACCCCCGACGTCGACGCCCCCATATCGCGCTCGCGCCTCGAAGAGGTCCTGCTCGGCGGTCTCGGCCGCGGCGCCTCGCTCGACCTGCTGGAGCGCGCCACGGGGCGCCCGCTGACGGACGAGGAGGCGAACTGGGCCGGCGACCTCTGGTTCGAGTCCGAGGGGCTGCCGCAGCGCTTCGTCCAGGCCGGGGCGCTGCTGCGCGGGCGCGACCGCCTGCGCGCCGACCCGGAGCCGTACGAGGCGGACGGGGTCTTCGTCCACGAACTGGCGGACGCGCCGTACGGCCAAGGACCGGGCCGGAGCGAGGCGTTCGCGGACGAGGGGCTCACCGCCGACGGCTACGACGTACCGCTGCCGACCCTCGGCGAGGGCGCCGCGCCCGCCGTGCTGCTCGCCTCCCGGCTCGGCGAGGCCGCGCGGGAGACGCTGCGGTTCGCCGTCGCGCTCGGCGGCGAGGTGCCGCACCAGGCCCATCTGCCGGCCCTGGTGGGCGACACCCACGCCGACGCCGCCGTCGGCGAACTGATGAACGCCGGTCTCCTCTCGCCCGTCGGCCCGCGCTACCGGCTCGCCGCCGGAGCACTCGCCCAACTGGAGGCACGGGGTTACGGCGACGAGGCCACGTCCCGCGCACATGTCGCCGTCCAGCACTTCACCTGGTGGGCCGGCCATCCGTCGGTCACCCCGCGACGGGCCTCCACGGAGGCGGACGCGCTGCTCGCCGCGATGACGCCGCTGGTGTCCAGCGGCGAGGCGGGCCACGCGAGCGCCGCCGTCCTGCTGGCCAGGGGCGCGGCACCCGCCTTCCTCGCGGGGCTGCACTGGGGTGCCTGGGAGCGCGCGCTGCGGATCGGCCAGGAGGCGGCCAGGATCGCCGGGGAGGTCGCCGAAGAGGCGTACTTCCACCACGAGTTGGGGATCCTCGCGCTCTGCGTCGGGAGCCTGGACCGGGCCCGCGCCGAACTGGAGACCTCGATCGGCATGCGCGGGGCGGTGGCGGACAAGCGGGGCACGGTGTCCGGCCGCAGGGCGCTGGCCCTGGTCACCGACCGCGAGAACGGGAACACCCCGGTCGCCTTCCGCCCGGCCGGCGACGAACCGCCGGTGTCGCCGCCGCGCGGTGTCTCGATGGTCGTACCCGTCCTGCGGCCTCCGTCGCCGGACGACCGGATGACGCTGGTGACCCGGCGCGACGACACCCCGGTGGCCGGCGGCGCCGCCACCGCCGGACCGTCCGTACGCCGGCGCCGGCCGGTGCTGGGCGGCGCCCGCCGCAACCTGGTCGCCGCCGGGGCGGGCGCGGTGCTCGCCGCCGTCCTGGGCACGGTCGTGACCCTCGGCGCCTCGGGCAACGACACCTCGCCCACGGACCGGGTGCAGACGGACCATTCGGCGGACGACGACGGCACCGGCGGCTACGACGACACCGGGACGCCGACGGACGCGAGCACGAAGAAGCCGGCCAAGCCGGGCGGCGTCCCGGCCACGACCGGTTCCGGCACGCCGACGCCCAGCGCGACCGAGGGCTCCGAGTCCCCGGATCCGTCCGGCAGCACGTCGGACGACCCGTTGGAACCGGGCGACGACCCGAGCTCCCCGGACCCGACGAAGACCACCTCGCCCCCGCCGACGAAGACCACCTCGCCCCCGCCGACGACTCCGACGTCACCTCCGCCGACGACGACCCCGACGTCACCTCCGCCGACGACGACCCCGCCACCGCCCCCGGAGTCGGCGACGGTGGGGATCCCGGCGGAACCGACGTCGGCGTCCCCGTCGTCGTCGGTGGCTCCGTCGGACTCGCCGGACACGGATCCGTCGGTGATCTGACCGGCCCGGACACGACAACGGGGCGGCCCCGGGC
>NZ_JBHUZM010000210.1:0-9438 GCF_042667665.1 Streptomyces sp. NPDC057307
GGGCAGGTGCCGTGCACCTGCCGGGGCGGTTCGCGCCTTCGGAGAAGGTCGGGGGACGGTCGGGGAAGGTCAGAGAAAGGTCAGAGGAGGGGGGCCGGGAAGGTCAGGCGTTCACCAGGATCCTGCCCCCGAACTCCGTGTCGTCCGGCAGCTGTCGCTTGATCCGGTCGAGGGCGTCACGGAACCCCGCCCCGACGATCCCCGACTCGTAGGCCGCCCCGCCGCAGCGCAGCGTGAGGCTCAGCTCCGCACGCCCGGACGGCGCGCCCGTCGCTCGCTCATGGAGCGTCAACAGGCAGCTGAGCGTGGCCTGTTGGACCGTGCCACCCGCGTTGACGGGCATGGGTATGTCCCACTCCAGCACACAGGACGACAACACCCCGCCCGCCTCCGTGGGTTCCAGCACGGAGAAATCGGCCCCCTCGTATGCAACTCCCCTGATGTGGGTACGGACTTGCCGCCCGTCCGCGATGATCGCGATGGGCTCCGCACCGCGGCGGTCCCGATACCAACCCGCCCATGACTCCGTCGACTCCGCTGTCATGGCGCGGACTGTAGCGGTACGGGCCGCTCCGCCGCGCGCGTGGGTCACCGCTTCAGGCCGTCCCACCCCGCCGGATTCACCGCGCCGGCCGCCTCAACCGCCTCAGCGCTTACGGCTGTACGTCCTGACGACCGCTCCGTTGCCGAAGGTGCGGTTGGAGTCCAGCGTGAACTCGGTCTGGGCGAACTCCGTGCCGAACATGGGCATTCCGGAGCCGAGGATGAGCGGATACGTCTTGATGACCAGCTCGTCCACCTCGTCGAACAGCTCGGCGGCGAGATTCGCGCCGCCACAGAGGTAGATCCCGAGACCGTCCTCCTGCTTCATCTTCCGGACCATGGCGGCGAGGTCCCCGGAGACGATCTCCACGGCGGGGTCGGTGCTCACGAGGGTCCGCGAGGCCACGAGCTGGCGCATATGCGCGTACGGACTGGTGACGCCGATGTCCAGGGCCACCTCATAGGTGCGCCTGCCCTGGATGTTCGTGTCGAACTGCTTGTTCTCCAGGTGGTCGATACCCAGCGGCTGACGGCCGGGCGTCGGCAGCGTCTCCGGATACTCCTCCTTGAGGAAGGCGAGGAACTCCTCGTCGACGAAGCGGGTGAAGAAACCGCCCTCACCGCTGGGGTCGCCAATGAAACCGTCGATCGACGCGGCGATGAAATAGCTGAGCTTGCGCAAGCCGGACCTCTTTTGCGATGGGCGACAGAATCTGTCACGGCCGACGCCCGGAACCCGTCCGGAGCGCGCGACCATGACCACTGCGCTCATAGTGCTTCATCCGTAGTGGTTACGCAAGGTGTTACCGCACCGCCCGACTCGCGGCCCTGGGCGCTGAGCACTGGACACTGGGCCCCGGCCTCGGTCCCGGTCCGGGTCCCGCGAACAGGCCCTAGCGTGTGCGCCGCGTGACGTATTCCGCCAGGGCCAGCAGATCGCCCGCCGCCGCGAGATCCGGGACCGCCAGGGAGAGTTGATGGACCGCGCGGGCCATCCGGTCGGCCGCCTGGGCCTGCGCCCAGTCGCGCCCGCCGGCCCGCTCCACCGCCGAAGCGGCCCGCGCGACAGCGGCCTCGTCCATCGGCCGCCGGTACAGATCCGCCAGCTCCTCGGCGGCCGGATGCCCCGAGACCAGCGCGGCGACGACGGGCAGCGACTTCTTGTGGGCGACCAGATCGGCACCGGCCGGTTTGCCCGTACGCTCCGGGTCGCCCCAGATCCCGATGAGATCGTCGATCAGCTGGAAAGCCAGCCCCGCCTCCCGGCCGAACGCGTCGAGCGCGGCCACCTCCGCCTCGCCCGCGTCCGCGTAGAGCGCCCCCAGCGCACACGAAGTGCCCAGCAGCGCACCGGTCTTGGCCATCGCCATCGTCAGACACTCGTCCAGCGACACATCGCTCGGCCCGCGCAGCTCCAGCGCGCAGTCCGTCTGCTGTCCGGCGCACAGCTCGATGACGCAGTCGGTGAGCCGCACGGCGGCCGGGGACGAGGCCGGGTGGCGGTCCTCGGCCAGCAGCCGCAGCGCCAGCGCCTGCAGGGCGTCGCCGACGATGATCGCGTCGGTGGTGCCGAAGACCGTCCAGGCCGTGGGCCGATGTCTGCGGGTCGGGTCCTCGTCGATGACGTCGTCGTGCAGCAGGGTGAAGTTGTGGGCCAGCTCCACGGCGACCGCGGCCGTGACGGCCCGGTGCGGCTCCCCTCCGAGCGCCCGTGCCGCCGCGAGCACGAGCGCGGGCCTGATCGCCTTCCCCGCACCGCCCGTACCCGGTGAACCGTCGGCCTCCTGCCAGCCGAAGTGATATCTCGCGACACGGCGGACGGCCGGGGGCAACGACTCGACCGCCGCCCGCAGTTCGGGTTGGACGACGCTACGCGAGCGCTCCAGGAGCGCCACGGCCTCGTGGCCATCGGTGGCGGCATCCGTGCTGGTCATGGTCAGGGTCACTTCCTCTGCGGCGGACTGGGCGGCTGCCGGGTGCGCGCGGGGTGGGGCCCGGCCGTACGGACGGACACGTCCGGGCCCCACCCCGCGCGTGTCACCTCAGTGCCAGCGGCTCACTTCCACGTTCTCCAGAACACCGAGCGCGTCCGGCACCAGGACCGCCGCCGAGTAGTAGGCGGTGACCAGGTACGAGATGATCGCCTGCTCGTCGATGCCCATGAACCGGACCGACATGCTGGGCTCGATCTCGTCCGGGATACCGCTCTGCTGGAGCCCGACGACTCCCTGCTCGGCCTCGCCCGTACGCATACAGATGATCGAGGTCGTCCCGGCGTCCGAGATCGGGATCTTGTTGCTCGGGAAGAGCGGCACCCCGCGCCAGGCCGGCACATGCGTGCCCGCGACATCCACCGTGGCCGGATTGAGCCCCCGCCTGTTGCACTCGCGGCCGAAGGCGGCGATGGCCCGCGGATGCGCCAGGAACATCTTCGAGCCACGACGGCGCGACAGCAGCTCGTCCATGTCGTCCGGGGTGGGCGCCCCGCCGTGCGGCTGCAGCCGCTGCCCGTAGTCGCAGTTGTTCAGCAGGCCGAACTCGCGGTTGTTCACCAGCTCGTACTCCTGGCGCTCGCGCAGCGCCTCGACCGTGAGCCGCAACTGCTGCTCGGTCTGGTTCATCGGCTGGTTGTAGAGGTCGGCGACCCTGCTGTGGACCTTCAGCACGGTCTGCGCGACGCTCAGTTCGTACTCCCGCGGCGCCCCCTCGTAGTCCACGAACGTATGAGGCACCACGGCCTCGCCGACATGGCCGGCGGACAGCTCGATCGCCGCCTCACCGTACTTGTTGGTCCGCTGCTCCGGGACGGACGCGAGACCGTCCAGATGCCCGCGCAGCGACCCCGCCCGCTCCGCCAGGTTCAGCACGTCCTGCCGGGTCAGCACGAGCACCGTGCAGGCTGTCGCCGCACGTGCCGTGTACTGCCAGGTGGCCTCGTCGTCCACCAGCGCCTGATCCCCGAAGTACGCCCCGTCGGCGAGGACTTCGAGCACCGTCTCGTCCCCGTAGGGCCCCTCCCCCACCTTCTCCACCTTGCCGTGGGCCAGCAGGTACACCCGGTCCGCCGCCGAGCCGGAGGCGGCCACGGTCTGCCCCGGGCCGAACTCCTGCTGCTCGCAGCGGTTCGCCAGCTCGGCCAGGACCTGCTCGTCCTCGAAGCCACGCAGCGCGGGCAGCTCGCCCAGCTCCGCCGGGATGACCGCCACCCGGTCGCCGGTCTGCACGAACGTCACACGCCCGTCACCGACGGCATAACTGAGCCGGCGGTTCACCCGGTACGTACCACCCTGCACCTGCACCCAGGGCAGCATCCGCAGCAACCACCGCGAGGTGATCTCCTGCATCTGCGGCGGCGTCTTCGTGGTGGTCGCCAGGTTCCGCGCGGCGTCCGTCCCCAGGCTCTGCTGGGAAGGCTGCTCCACCGTACGGACCTCGTCACCAACCGACATAAGTCTCCCTCTCGATCATGGGCTGACCTGCGTGAACAAGCTTTGCATCACGCATAGTTGTCGCGCTATCACACAAATGAGTGGGACTGGATCACGGTGGTCGGGGCACGTTCACCGCTTCTGTCATCCCCGTGCAGACAGACGGCCGAAAGTGACCGGATCAGCTCGTACAGCGTGCGAATTGATGGTCCACTCCGCCGTGTTCGGGGAATAGGCCAGCCAAACGACACCGACACGAGACGCAGTTCCACATCCACCGGTCTAGGAGGCGACATGGCCACACCCATGTCTGCGAGCAGATTCATCGGCGCGCTGAAGGACGAGGGTCTGACCGTCGTCGAAGTAGGCGACTGGCGTACGCACAACCGCAATCACGTGGGGCCCTGGGGCCCGGTCCACGGCGTGATGATCCACCACACGGTCACCAAGGGCACCGCGAGCACTGTCCGGATCTGCCGCGACGGCTACGCGGGTCTGCCGGGGCCGCTGTGCCACGGCGTCATCGACAAGCGCGGCCGGGTGCACCTGGTCGGCTACGGCCGGGCCAACCACGCGGGCAGCGGCGACGACGACGTCCTGCGCGCCGTGATCGCCGAGACGGCCCTGCCGCCGGACAACGAGGCCAACACGGACGGGAACAGGCACTTCTACGGCTTCGAGTGCGAGAACCTGGGCGACGGCAAGGACCCGTGGCCCGCCGTCCAGGTCGAGGCCATGGAGGCCGCGGCTGCGGCCGTGTGCCGGGTCCACAAATGGAACGCGCCGTCGGTCATCGGCCATCTGGAGTGGCAGCCGGGCAAGATCGACCCCCGCGGCGTCTCCATGGCCAGTCTGCGCCGGCGCATCGACGAGCGGCTGAGCTAGGGGGTGTCCGGAGCCCTGTCCGACAGATCCCGCCCGGCACGCGCCGGCGCGGCCGCGAACGCGACAATGAATGGGTGACCCCGGAAGCGCTCGACCTCGCCGCCCTGCGGCCACGGCTGCCGTCACCCCTGCGGACCGTCGAGGACGAGCGCTTCACCCGCCGCGGCGTACGGCTGCTGCTGAAGCGGGACGATCTGATCCATCCCGCGCTGCCGGGCAACAAATGGCGGAAACTCGAACCGAACCTGCGGGCCGCCGCCGGCACCGGCCATCGGGTCCTGCTGACCTTCGGCGGCGCGTACTCCAACCATCTGCGCGCCACCGCCGCCGCCGGCCGGCTGCTGGGCTTCGCGACCGTCGGGGTCGTCCGGGGCGACGAGCTGGCCGCCCGCCCGCTGAATCCCTCACTCGCCCGGTGCGTGGCCGACGGCATGCGGCTGCACTTCGTCGACCGGGCCACCTACCGCCGTAAGACGGAATCCTCCGTACTGAAGGCGCTGCTGACCGCCGCCGCCGACGGGCTCTCCGTACCTCGTGAGCGGGTGTACGTCGTCCCCGAGGGCGGCAGCAACTCCCTTGCCGCGCAAGGCTGTACGGCCCTCGGCCGGGAGCTGCGCGGTGCGGCGGACGTGGTGGGGGTCGCCTGCGGCACCGGCGGCACCCTCGCGGGCCTGGCAGCCGGTCTCGCCCCCGGGCAGCGCGCCGTCGGCTTCCCCGTGCTGAGGGGCGGCTTCCTGGCCGGCGAGATCCGCGCGCTTCAGCTGGCGGCCTTCGGCGGCCCCCGGGGCGACTGGCGGCTCGACGAGCGCTTCCACGGCGGCGGCTATGCCCGTACGACGCCCGCGCTCGACGCGTTCGCCGCCGACTTCGAGGACCGGCACCAGGTCCCCGTCGAGCGCCTCTATGTGGCCAAGATGCTCCACGGGCTGACCACCCTCGCCGAGGAGGGCGCCTTCCCGCCGGGCAGCACGGTCGCCGCCGTCGTGACCGGCGGTCCGGAGCCGGACGGCGGGGCTCAGTCGGACTCCTCCCGGTAGGCCGCCGCCTCCTCCAGGTCCAGCCGGCGCAGCAGCGTCCGCAGCATCTCGTCGTCGATCCGCCGCTCGTCGCGCAGCGTCACGAAGACGTCGCGTTCGGCGCCGATCATCTCCCTGGACAGCCGCTGATAGGTGCGGTCGGCGGATTCGCCGGTCAACTCGTTGACGGTGCCGAGCCGTTCCCACACGGAGTTCCGCCGCCGCTCCAGCACATGGCGGAGCCGGTCCGCCAGCGGATCGGCCAGGGCGTTGCGGTCGTCGGCGAGCAGTTCGTCCAGCCGCTGCTCCGCCGCCACCGACGCCCGGCTCTGGGCCTGCGCCTCGGCCAGGGTCTCGGCGTAGCTGTCGCGCCCCGGCAGCTTCAGCAGTCTGATCAGCGTGGGCAGGGTGAGGCCCTGGACGACGAGGGTGCCGATGACGGTCGTGAACGTCAGGAAGAGGACGAGGTTGCGGGCCGGGAAGTCGTCGCCGTCGTGCACGGTCAGCGGAATGGAGAAGGCGATGGCCAGCGACACCACGCCCCGCATGCCCGCCCACCCGACGACGAGCGGTGCCTTCCAGGTGGTGTCCGGTTCCCGCTCCCTGATCCGTCTGGACAGCATGCGCGGTACGAACGTGGCCGGAAAGACCCAGACGTAGCGGACCACGACGACGGTCACGAACACCCCGACGGCGTAACCGGCGACCTCCATTCCGCCGTAGGTGCCGAGCCCCTTCAGTACATAGGGCAGCTGGAGCCCGATCAGCGCGAAGACGACGGACTCCAGGACGAAGGAGACCATCTTCCACACGGCGCTCTCCTGGAGCCGGGTCGCGAAGTCGACCTGCCAGGACCGGTGTCCGAGGTAGAGCCCGACCACCACGACGGCCAGCACGCCCGACGCGCCCACCTGTTCGGCCGCCGCGTAGGCGACGAAGGGGATGAGCAGCGAGAGCGTGTTCTGGAGCAGCGCCTCCCGAAGATGCGTACGGAGCCAGTGGATCGGCACCATCAGTACGAGGCCGACACCGATGCCTCCCAAGGAGGCCAGCGCGAACTCGCCGATCCCGCCGGCCCAGCTCGCCCCTTCGCCGACGGCCGCCGCGAGCGCCACCTTGAAGGCGGTGATCGCGGTCGCGTCGTTCACCAGCGACTCGCCCTGCAGGATGGTCGTTATCCGGCTCGGCAGCCCCAGCTTGCGGGCGATGGCGGTGGCCGCCACCGCGTCCGGCGGCGCGATGACGGCGCCGAGCACCAGGGCCGCGGTCAGCGGCAGGTCGGGGATGAACAGATACGCGAGGTAGCCGACGGCGAGCGTCGCGAACAGGACGTATCCCACGGAGAGCAGACCGACGGCCCGCGCGTTGGCGCGCAGGTCCAGGTACGAGCTGTCCACCGCGGCCATGTGCAGCAGGGGCGGCAGCAGCAGGGGCAGGACGATGTGCGGGTCGAGTACGTAGCTGGGCACGCCCGGCACGTACGCGGCGCCGAGTCCCGCCGTGACCAGGAGCAGCGGGGCCGGCACGGGCGTCCTTCTGGCCGCCGCGGCGATCACCGCGCTTCCCGCCACCAGGGCGATCAGCTGCAACGGGTCCATGCCCACCGTCCTCCGCTAGCGTCGTAATCTGGCCATCATGAGTGAGTGCCAGCACGTTGCCGACCTCCCACGCCCCGAACCCGCGCCGCTGAGCGACACCTGCCTGGAGTGTCTGGCCTCGGGCAGCCACCCCGTACAGCTGCGGCTCTGTCTGGTCTGCGGTCATGTGGGGTGCTGCGACTCGTCACCGCACCGGCACGCCTCGCAGCATTTCAGGGATACGGGCCACCCCGTGATGCGTAGCTTCGAGCCCGGCGAGACATGGCGATGGTGCTTTGTCGACGGTTCGATCGTCTGAGCCCTGGGTACGTCAACCATCCGCCCGTTCTTCGTAATTGGTTGCCGCACACCTCTAGCCACTGTCCGTGCCCATATGCCTACTATGAGTAACCGGCAGCCCGGCCCTGGCCCGGGGGTCCCTGCGACACGGGACCATGGATCGCGATAGCGTCGCCAAGTCCAGACCGGCTGCGTACCGACTACGTACCGCAAGGCTTCGGGGGATTCCCTTCCCGGAGCCCTGAGAAGCTTGTGCCACCTTGGAGGTGAGGGTGTCCCAGATCGCAGGCGAGCCCGGGACCCAGGACTTCGTGGAAGTCCGGCTGCCCGCTGCGGGTGCCTACCTGTCCGTGCTGCGTACGGCTACGGCCGGCCTGGCAGCACGCTTGGACTTCACCCTCGACGAGATCGAGGACCTGCGCATCGCGGTCGACGAGGCCTGCGCGATCCTGCTGCAACAGGCCGTACCGGGTTCCGTCCTCAGCTGTGTGTTCCGGCTCATCGACGACTCGCTGGAAGTGACCGTCTCGGCGCCGACGACCGACGGGCGCGCGCCGGAGCGTGACACGTTCGCGTGGACCGTGCTGTCGGCGCTCGCGGGCAAGGTCGACGCGACGGTCGCCGACGACCGCACGGTCGCCATCAGCCTGTACAAACAGCGCGGCGCGGGACCCGGGCCGGCGTGAGGAACGGGGACGGTCCGGTGCGTGACGAGGAGCGGGTTCCCCAGGATCCGCGCGATGGGCATGAGGTTCCGGCGGATCCGGCGCTCGTGCCGTCGGGCATTCCTGAGCAGCAGGCCCGGCCCCATCCGGTGGACGGGCTCGACGGCCAGACGGCGGCGGAGCAGGCGCAGGCAGAGCGGGCGGCCACGATGAGCGAGCACAGGCAACACGATCCACATGACCGCAGCGGGGCGCGGGCGATGTTCATCGAGCTGCGCAAGCTGCCCGAGGACTCTCCCGAACGGGCGCTGCTGCGCAATCAGCTGGTGCGGATGCATCTGCCGCTCGTGGAGCATCTGGCCCGCCGGTTCCGCAATCGCGGTGAGCCGCTGGACGATCTGACGCAGGTCGCGACGATCGGCCTGATCAAGTCGGTGGACCGGTTCGACCCGGAGCGGGGTGTCGAGTTCTCGACGTACGCCACGCCCACGGTCGTCGGCGAGATCAAGCGGCACTTCCGTGACAAGGGCTGGGCGGTGCGGGTGCCGCGGCGTCTTCAGGAGCTGCGGCTCTCGTTGACGACGGCGACGGCCGAACTCTCGCAGCAGCACGGCCGTTCGCCGACGGTGCACGAGTTGGCGGAGCGGCTGGGCATCTCCGAGGAAGAGGTCCTCGAAGGGCTGGAGTCGGCCAACGCGTACAGCACGCTGTCGCTGGACGTGCCGGACACGGACGACGAGTCCCCGGCGGTGGCGGACACGCTCGGCTCGGAGGACGAGGCGCTGGAGAGCGTCGAGTACCGCGAGTCGCTGAAGCCGCTGCTGGAGGATCTGCCGCCGCGCGAGAAGCGGATCCTGCTGCTGCGGTTCTTCGGCAACATGACGCAGTCGCAGATCGCGCAGGAGGTCGGCATCTCGCAGATGCATGTCTCGCGGCTGCTGGCCCGGACGCTGGCGCAGCTGCGCGAGAAGCTGCTCGTGGAGGAGTGAGACGCCTCCCTGAGATCGCCGGAGGGGCCGTACGC
>NZ_JBHUZM010000211.1:0-9416 GCF_042667665.1 Streptomyces sp. NPDC057307
CAGCAGTCAACTGTGCGGCCCCGTCCGGCGTTCAGGTCAACAGGTCCCGGCGGTTCAGCTCTCCGCGCCGGCGCGCATGTCGCCCAGGTGGTGGACCCGGACCATGTTCGTCGTGCCCGGGACACCGGGCGGGGAGCCGGCCGTGATGATCATGATGTCCGACTCGCTGTAGCGCTGGAGCTTCAGCAGCTCCGCGTCCACGAGGTCGACCATCGCGTCCGTCGTCTCCACGTGCGGTACGACGAAGGACTCGACGCCCCAGCTCAGCGAGAGCTGGTTGCGCGTCGCCTCGTCCGACGTGAAGGCGAGGATCGGCTGACAGGTGCGGTAGCGCGAGAGGCGGCGGGCCGTGTCGCCGGACTGGGTGAAGGCGATCAGCGCCTTGCCGCCCAGGAAGTCCGCGATCTCGCAGGCCGCGCGCGCGACCGAACCACCCTGCGTACGGGGCTTCTTGCCCGGTACGAGCGGCTGGAGGCCCTTGGACAGCAGCTCGGTCTCGGCCGCGACGACGATCTTCGACATCGTCTTGACCGTCTCGATCGGATACGCGCCGACGGACGACTCCGCCGACAGCATGACCGCGTCGGCCCCGTCCAGGATCGCGTTCGCCACGTCGGACGCCTCGGCGCGCGTCGGGCGGGAGTTGGTGATCATCGACTCCATCATCTGGGTCGCCACGATCACCGGCTTGGCGTTGCGGCGGCACAGCTCGATGAGGCGCTTCTGCACCATCGGGACCTTTTCGAGCGGGTACTCGACGGCCAGGTCGCCACGGGCCACCATGATGCTGTCGAACGCCGCGACGACGGCCTCCATGTTGGCGACGGCCTGCGGCTTCTCGACCTTCGCGATGACGGGGACCCGGCGGCCCTCCTCATCCATGATCTTGTGCACGTCGTTGATGTCGTCCGCGTCGCGCACGAAGGACAGCGCGATCATGTCGCAGCCCATCCGCAGGGCGAAGCGCAGGTCCTCGACGTCCTTCTCGGACAGCGCGGGGACATTGACCGCCGTACCCGGCAGGTTGATGCCCTTGTGGTCGGAGATGACCCCGCCCTCGATGACCAGCGTCTTGACCTGGGGGCCCTCGACCTCGGTCACCCGGAGTTCGACGTTGCCGTCGTTGATCAGGACCTGGTCGCCCTTGGTGACGTCCCCGGGCAGGCCCTTGTAGGTGGTGCCGCAGATGCCCTTGTCCCCGGCGACATCCTCGGTGGTGATGATGAACTCGTCACCCCGCACCAGCTCGACGGGCCCCTCGGCGAAGGTCTCCAGCCGGATCTTCGGGCCCTGGAGGTCGACGAGCACGCCCACGGCCCGGCCGGTGGCCTCGGCCGCCTTCCGGACGCGGTGGTACCGCTCCTCGTGCTCGGGGTGGGATCCGTGGCTCATATTCAGTCGGGCCACGTTCATGCCGGCCTCGATGAGCGATTTCAACTGCTCGTACGAGTCGACGGCGGGGCCAAGTGTGCAGACAATTTTGGAACGGCGCATAAGGCGGATCCTATCGTTTTGTTTCGGCTCGGAATATTCCGTCTGGCGGAAAGTACAAATGGGCGGGGTGGCGCTCAGGCGTCGACCGAGCCGACCAAGGCGAAAGTCTGGCGGGCGATCTCCATTTCCTCATCGGTCGGCACCACGGCGACGGCGACGCGCGCGTGCTCCGGCGATACGAGGCGGGGCTCGCCGGACCGTACGGCGTTGAGTTCCGCGTCCACGACCAGCCCCAACTCCCCGAGCCCGGCGATCGCGGCGGCCCGTACCGGCGCCGCGTTCTCGCCGACGCCCGCGGTGAACACCACCGCGTCCACCCGGCCGAGCACCGCGTAATAGGCGCCGATGTACTTCTTCAGCCGGTGGATGTAAATGTCGAAGGCCAGCGTCGCCGCGGCGTCGCCCGCGTCGACCCGGCGGCGGATCTCCCGCATGTCGTTGTCCCCGCAGAGCCCGGTCAGCCCACTCTTCTTGTTCAGAAGTTCATCGATCTCGTCGGTGCCCATTCCGGCGACCCGCTCCAGATGGAAGACCACCGCCGGATCGATGTCTCCTGAGCGCGTACCCATCACCAGCCCCTCCAAGGGGGTCAGCCCCATCGAGGTGTCCACGCAGCGCCCGCCCGCGACGGCCGACGCGGACGCCCCGTTGCCCAGGTGCAGCACGATCAGATTCAGCTCCTCCGGCGCGCGGCCCAGCAACTCGGCGGCCCGCCGGGAGACATACGCGTGCGACGTGCCGTGGAAGCCGTAACGGCGGATCCGGTGCGCGTCGGCCGTCCCGACGTCGATCGCGTACCGGGCGGCGGACTCCGGCATCGTCGTGTGGAACGCGGTGTCGAAGACCGCGACCTGCGGCAGATCGGGACGCAGCGCCCGCGCGGTCCTGATGCCGGTGATGTTCGCCGGGTTGTGCAGGGGCGCCAGTGGCACCAGCCGCTCGATCTCCGCGAGCACGGCGTCGTCGATCACCGTCGGGGCGCTGAACTCCGGCCCGCCGTGCACCACCCGGTGACCGATCGCCGCCAGCTCGGGGGAGTCGAGGCCGATGCCGTCGTGGGCCAGTTCCCCGGCGACGGCCTTCAGCGCCGCGCCGTGGTCGGTGACGCGCTCCGTACGCTCGCGCGCCTCCCCGCCCGACGGCGTGTGCACCAGGCGGGACGCGCTCTCGCCGATGCGCTCGACGAGACCGGCGGCCAGACGGCTGCCGTCGCGCATGTCCAGCAGCTGGTACTTCACCGACGAGGAGCCGGAGTTGAGTACGAGGACTCGGGTGGCCTGCGAGGTCACGGGCGGGGGGCCTTTCACGAAGGGGGAGGGAGCGGTGTGCGGGAGCGGCGCGGGGTTACGCGTCGTCGCCCTGCGCCTGGACGGCGGTGATCGCGACGGTGTTCACGATGTCCTGGACGAGGGCGCCGCGCGACAGGTCGTTCACCGGCTTCCGCAGCCCCTGCATCACCGGACCCACCGCCACCGCGCCCGCCGAACGCTGCACGGCCTTGTACGTGTTGTTGCCGGTGTTCAGGTCGGGGAAGATCAGCACCGTCGCGCGCCCCGCCACCTCCGACTCCGGCAGCTTCGTCGCGGCGACGCTCGGCTCCACCGCCGCGTCGTACTGGATCGGCCCCTCGATCCTCAGCTCGGGCCGCGCCGCGCGCACCAGCTTCGTCGCCTCGCGCACCTTGTCGACGTCCGCGCCGGAGCCCGAGGTTCCCGTCGAGTACGACAGCATCGCGATCCGCGGCTCCACCCCGAACCGGGCGGCGGTCGCGGCGGCCTGCACCGCGATGTCCGCGAGCTGCCCGGCGTCCGGGTCCGGGATCACCGCGCAGTCGCCGTACACCAGCACCTTGTCGGCCAGACACATGAAGAAGACCGAGGAGACGCTGGACGACTCCGACTTCGTCTTGATGATCTCGAACGCCGGGCGGATCGTGGCCGCCGTGGAGTGGACCGAGCCCGACACCATGCCGTCGGCCAGGCCCGCGTCCACCATCAGCGTGCCGAAGTAGTTCACATCGGCCACCACGTCGTACGCCAGCTCCACCGTCACACCCCGGTGCGCGCGCAACTGCGCGTACCGCTCGGCGAACCGCTGCCGCAGCTCGTCCTTCGCCGGGTCGATCAGCTGGGTGCCCGCCAGGTCGATACCGAGATCGGCGGCCTTCTTGACGATGGTGTCGACGTCCCCGAGGAGCGTCAGGTCGCACACGTCGCGGCGCAGCAGCACATCGGCCGCGCGCAGCACCCGCTCCTCCGCGCCCTCCGGCAGGACGACCCGGCGGCGTACGGCACGGGCCTGCTCCAGCAGGTCGTGCTCGAACATCATCGGGGTCACCCGGCCGCTGCGCGCCACCGACATCCGGGCCAGCAGATCGCCGGTGTCCACGTACCGCTCGAAGAGGCCCAGCGCCGTCTCCGCCTTGCGCGGCGTATCGGCGTTCAACTTCCCCTCCAGGGCGAAGAGTTCGCCCGCCGTCGGGAAGGAGCCCGCGACCACCGAGATGACCGGGGTGCCCGGCGCGAGCTTGGAGGCGAGGGTGAGGACCGAGTCGGCCGGCCGCTCGTCCAGCGTCAGCAGGATGCCCGCGATGGGCGGTGTCCCCGCCGAGTGCGCGGCGAGCGCGCCCACCACCAGATCCGCCCGGTCGCCCGGTGTCACCAGCAGACAGCCAGGAGTCAGCGCGTTCAGCAGATTCGGCAGCATCGCGCCGCCGAAGACGAAGTCGAGCGCGTCGCGCGCCAGCCCCGCCTCGTCCCCGAGCAGCACCGTGCCGCCCAGGGCGCGGGTGATCTGCGCGACGGTCGGGGCGGCCAGCGCCGCCTCGTCGGGGAGGGTGTAGCAGGGGACCGGCAGCTGCGCCGCGAGCTGCGCGTCGATCGCGTCGCGGTCGTCGGGGGCGACCCGGTTCACGACCATCGCGAGGACGTCGCAGCCGAGCCCGGCGTACGCCCGGTGGGCGTTGCGCGCCTCGGCCTGTACGGAATCGGCGGGCTGGCCCTTGCCGCCGACCACGGGTATGACCGAGGCGCCGAACTCGTTGGCGAGGCGCGCGTTCAGCGACAGCTCGTCGGGCAGCTGGGTGTCGGCGAAGTCGGTGCCGAGGACGAGTACGACCTCGTAGTCCCGCGCCACCTCGTGGAACCGCCGGACGAGTTGCTGGACCAGCTCGTCCGTACCCCCGTCGGCCTGGATCCCGGCGGCCTCCGCGTAACCGAGGCCGTAGCCGGACGCCGGGTCCTGCGAGAGCCGGTAGCGGGCGCGCAGCAGGTCGAAGAGGCGGTCGGGGCCGTTCGCGTGGACCAGGGGGCGGAAGACGCCCACCCGGTCCACCTGGCGGGTCAGGAGCTCCATGACCCCCAGCTCGACGACCTGCCGGCCGTCGCCGCGTTCGATCCCGGTCACGTACACGCTGCGTGTCACGCGTGCTCTCCTGTTCGACGAAGATGGGGGCAGGCCGGGGGCCGGTGCGGCCCGGCAGTGGTGGGGCGGGAAGGGAAATTCCTGTTTCTGCTGTTAGGCCCGTTAGGGTGGCAAAGCCCTCTTGACAATACCTGTGGGGGTGGGTACGGCGCCTCCGAGACGGGTAGGCGGTACGGCCCGTGGCAGGCCCGCACCAGACCACACCCCGAGCGAGCAGGAGACACAGCGCGATGCGTATCGGAGTTCTCACCGCAGGCGGAGACTGTCCTGGCCTGAACGCCGTGATCCGTTCGGTCGTGCACCGCGCGATGACCGGACACGGCGACGAGGTCATCGGCTTCGAGGACGGCTTCAAGGGTCTGCTCGACGGCCACTACCGTCCGCTCGACCTGGACTCCGTCAGCGGCATCCTGGCGCGCGGCGGCACGATCCTCGGCTCGGCGCGGCTGGAGCGCGGCCGGCTGCGGGAAGCGGCCGAGAGCGCGGAAGAGTTGGGCCGAAAGTACGGCATCGACGCCCTCATCCCGATCGGCGGCGAGGGCACCCTCACGGCGGCCCGGATGCTCGCCGACGCCGGCATGCCCGTGGTGGGCGTACCGAAGACCATCGACAACGACATCTCGTCCACGGACCGCACCTTCGGCTTCGACACGGCCGTGATGGTCGCCACCGAGGCCATCGACCGGCTCAAGACCACGGCCGAGTCGCACCAGCGCGTCATGGTCGTCGAGGTCATGGGCCGGCACGCCGGCTGGATCGCGCTGGAGTCGGGCATGGCGGGCGGCGCACACGGCATCTGTCTGCCGGAGCGGCCCTTCGAGGTGGACAGCATCGTGAAGATGGTCGAGGAGCGCTTCGCGCGCGGCAAGAAGTTCGCGGTCATCTGCGTCGCCGAGGGCGCGCACCCGGCCGAGGGCTCGATGCACTACGTGAAGGGCGAGATCGACCAGTTCGGCCACGAACGCTTCGAGGGCATCGGCAACCGCCTCGCGGGCGAGCTGGAGCGGCGCATGGGCAAGGAGGCCAGGCCGGTCATCCTCGGCCACGTACAGCGCGGGGGGACGCCGACGGCGTACGACCGGGTGCTGGCGACGCGCTTCGGCTGGCACGCGGTGGAGGCGGTGCACAACGGCGACTTCGGCAAGATGACGGCGCTGCACGGCACGAAGGTGGCGATGGTGCCGCTGGCGGAGGCGGTCACCCGCCTCAAGACGGTGCCGGAGAACCGGATGTTCGAGGCGGAGTCGGTCTTCTAGGCCCGGGCGCCGGACAGGGCCCAGGGCCTGGGGGCCGGGCGGGCCGCTTGTCACGGTCCGCCCGGCGGTTCGGGCTTCCGGCCCGTCAGGCGGCCGGGGCCGTGGTTTCGAGCGCCGCTTCGAGGCGGGTACGGAGCGCCGTCAGGTCCGCGCCCGTCTCGCGGAGCAGCTGGGCCGCAGGGCCCTCGGGGTCGTCCAGCAGGACGGCCAGCAGGTGCGCCGTGCCGACCGTCTCGGCCTTCCGCTCGGCCGCCAGCAGCCGGGTCGCCGCCACCAGTTTGTCCGTGGCCGGGGTCCGCTTCAGGTCGCCCGGGACGGCGGAGTCCGCCGCCGGGCCGGCCGCCGCCGCTGCCGCGCGGACCAGATCCACCTGCCGTACGCCCGCCGAACGCAGCTCGTCCGCCGCGGAGTTCACCGCGAGCAGCTCGTCGGGCAGCGACAGCCCGGCGACGGCGAGCGCCCGGTCCAGGGCCTGCACGGCGAGCAGCAGATCGACCGGCTCCGTCGCCGGGCGGCCGTACCGTACGGCCTGCCGCCGCGCCTCGTTGGACAGCACCAGCAGGACCGGTGATTGGTCGCCGCTCCCGCGCGCCATCCACGACAGCATGCGCCGCGACCACCACACACCAGGTTCGCCCAGCAGCCCGGCCGTCCGCAGCACCTTGACGGAGCCGGTCACCGCGGCCGCCTCGGTGGGCCAGGGCTCGGCGCCCCCGCGTACCGCCTCGGCCTGCGCGTCCAGCGCGGTGGCCGCCGCCGTCACGTCCACCCGGTGGATCGCCAGCGCCTCCAGCGCCCGGCTGTCGGGGGTCTCCAGCAGCAGCGCCCGCGCCAGATGCCGCGCGTGCGCGTCGGGTGAACCCTCCTCGCGGGCCAGCCGCAGGGCGCCCAGCAGCGCCGCGCGCAGTGCGCCGGTCGGCCGGGGCGGCTCCGTCCCCTCCTCGCGCAGCGTCTTCGAGGAGTTGCCCGCCACCCACAGCGCCTCGCGCCACGCGGCGTCCGCCTCGATGACGTCGGCGGCGGCGTGCGTGTCGTCCGGGCCCTCGCTCCCGTCGGCCGGCCCGGTGGGGCCGCTGTCGTCGCGCGCCCAGTGCTCCTGCCCGCGGGCCCGGATCTCCCCACCGAGCGAGCCGGTCTCCCGGATGCCGCCGGGGACCAGGGTCTCGCCGGGCTGCTCCCCGTCGTCGAGAAGGGTGGAGAGGAGGTGCTCGGTGCCGATGGCGGGACCCGTGCGGCGGAACGCCTGCCGCACCGTCCGTGCCAGCAACTCGACCGCGTCCGCGCCGAATTCGGTCGTGGTGACGGTGGTCGGACCGGTGGCCTGGCGCTGCTCCATGGTGCGTCTCCCCTATTCGACTCCAGCGGACTACGTAGGGGAGGACGTCATTCCACCACCCGCCGGTTCAGTCGTGTCCGGAATCGGCGCAGGTGGGGGATGTGCACGGGCCCGGGCGGGACGCGCCTGCCCGTCCCGCCCGGTCTACCCCTTCACCGCTCCGCCCAGCGCGAAGCCCCCGCCCAGCCGGCGCGAGATCAGGATGTAGAGCAGCAGCACCGGCGTGGAGTAGAGGATCGAGAACGCCGCGAGCTGGCCGTAGACCACCGAGCCGTAATTGCCGAAGAACGTGAAGATCGATACGGACGCGGGCAGTTGGTCGGGAGTGAGCAGCAGCATGAAGGGGACGAAGAAGTTCCCCCAGAGCTGGATGAACGTGTAGATCATCACGACCGTCATGCCGGGCCCCATCAGCGGCAGCACGATCCGGGTCAGCGTCTGCATCATCGAGGCCCCGTCCGTCCACGCCGCCTCCTCCAGGACGGTCGGCACCCCGTCCATGAAGTTCTTCATCAGCCAGATGGAGAAGGGCAGTTGGGACGTCGCGAGAAAGAGCGCCGTGCCGTACATCGTGTCGACCAGATTGACCTGGACGAACAGTCCGTACACCGGGACCATGATCGCGGTGATCGGCAGACACGTCGTGAACAGGATGGTCAGCAGGTACGGGCGGCTGAACCGCGAGCGGTAGCGGGACAGCGGGTACGCCGCCAGCGCCGCGCACGCCACCGTCAGGATCGTCGCGCTGCCGCACAGCAGCAGGCTGTTGAGCATCGGCGTGAACGTGATCTCGTCCGTCAGCACCGCGCTGAAGTTCTCCGTGGTCGGCGACGACGGCAGCCGTACCCGCAGATCCGCCTCGGCGTCGATCGAGGACAGCACCAGCCACAGCAGCGGGAGCAGGAAGGCCGCGGCCACCACGGCCAGCGCGGCGTCCGAGGCGAGCCGGACGCGAGTGGCGCGCTTCATCACACCTCCACCTTGAGCAGACGCACATAGACGATCGAGAACAGCGCGCCCACGAGAAGCAGCAGCAGCGCGACCGCCGTGCCGTAACCGATCAGGCTCTTGAGGAACGCCTGGTCGTACATGAACACCGGCAGGGTCTGGCTGCGGTTGCCCGGACCGCCGCGCGTCATCGCCCAGATCAGTCCGAAGACGGAGAGGGTGGAGAGCGTGTTGAGCATCAGATTGGTGCCGATGGAGCGCCGGATCATCGGCAGCGTGATGTACCACAGCCGCCGTACCCCGTTCGCGCCGTCGACCTCCGCAGCCTCCGTGATCTCCTTCGGGATCTCGGACAGCGCGGCGGAGTAGATCAGCATCGAGAACGCCGTCCCGCGCCACACGTTGGCGAACGACACCGCCAGGATCGGCAGGGTGAACAGCCAGTTCTGGGACGGCAGATGGAGCCAGTCCAGGATGGCGTTGAGCGTCCCCTCGCGGCGGAAGAACGCGTACAGCAGGAACGCCGCCACGATCTCCGGCAGCACCCACGCCGCGATCACGACGGCGCCCGTGACGGTCCGCACCGGCCGGGACGCGGCCCGCATCAGGCCGGCCAGCGCCAGCCCGATGGTGTTCTGGCCGACGATCGACGACACGAAGGTGAAGACGAGCGTCAGCCAGACCGCGTTACGGAAGTTGTCGTCCGAGAAGGCCCGCCGGAAGTTGTCCAGACCGACGAAGTCCGACGTGGACGAGCCGGTCAACTGCGTGTTGGTGAAGGCGATCCAGACGCAGTAGCCGATCGGCCCGGCGAGGAACAGGAGCAGCAGCACGGTCGCCGGGGCGAGCGGCAGCCAGCGCAACGGGCGCGCCTTGCGGCCGTCGCGGCCGTCGTCACCCTTGCCCCTGTCCTTACGGCCGCCGGCCGGCACCGCGGGCGGCCCGCCCTTGCTCACCGG
>NZ_JBHUZM010000212.1:0-9346 GCF_042667665.1 Streptomyces sp. NPDC057307
CTCTTTGTGAGGCCGTTGCGCGGAGGCCGCCGAGCGCGCCCGCCGAGGTCCGGGCACCCGGGTCGGTGTGCGTGGCGGGGGGCGTGGAATATCTGCCCGCTTGCCAGATGTTCACCGTTCAACTAAATTGGAGCCAAAGCCGAGGAGGCCCCCAATGCCCGCTGTGACCGTCGAAAACCCGCTGACCCTTCCCCGCGTCACGGCGGCCGCCGACGCCGTCGCCCGTCCCGTGCTCGCCGTGTCCACCGCGCCCGGCGGCTTCGAGGGCGAGGGATTCCCGGTGCGCCGGGCCTTCGCGGGGATCGCCTACCAGCACCTCGACCCGTTCATCATGATGGACCAGATGGGTGAGGTGGAGTACGCGCCGGGAGAGCCGAAGGGCACCCCCTGGCACCCGCACCGCGGCTTCGAGACCGTGACGTACCTGATCGACGGCACTTTCATCCACCAGGACAGCAACGGCGGCGGCGGAACGATCCGCAACGGCGACACGCAGTGGATGACGGCGGGCTCCGGCCTGCTGCACATCGAGGCGCCGCCGGAGTCCCTCGTCACGTCGGGCGGTCTCTTCCACGGCCTGCAGCTCTGGGTGAACCTGCCCGCGGCCGACAAGATGATGGACCCCCGCTACCAGGACATCCGCGGCGGCCAGGTGCAACTGCTGACGTCGCACGACGGAGGCGCGCTGCTCCGGGTGATCGCGGGCTCGCTGGACGGGCACGAGGGTCCCGGCATCACGCACACGCCGATCACGATGATCCACGCGACACTGCGGCCGGGCGCCGAGGTGACCCTGCCGTGGCGCGAGGACTTCAACGGCCTCGCGTACGTCCTGGCCGGACGCGGCGCGGTCGGTCCCGACCGGCGGCCCGTCCACAAGGGCCAGACGGCGGTCTTCGGCGCGGGTTCGTCGCTGACGGTCCGCGCGGACGAGTCGCAGGACTCGAACGCGCCGGACCTGGAGGTCGTCCTGCTGGGCGGCCGGCCGATCCGGGAGCCGATGGCGCACTACGGCCCGTTCGTGATGAACAGCCACGCCGAGCTGAAGCAGGCTTTCGAGGACTTCCAGTCCGGCCGGCTGGGCACGGTGCCGGCGGACGCCGCGTAAGCCCTGCCGTCGGGATCGGGCCGGAGGGTGGGACGGGAGCCGTCCCACCCTCCGGCCCGCCGCGTCTCCGGGTGGCACCCCCTCTGAGTGACACCCCGTCACCCACCCGGCCCCATCCGTGGGACAGCGGCGCGGACGCCGTGGTCGGGTGGGCGGATGGAGAACTCGCGCGGGAGCGGCACGCCCGGCGTGCTGCCCGCCGAGGTCTGGCGGGTGGGTGCCTGGTGCGCCGTCCTGCTGCTCGTCGCCGGGGTCGTCGCCGTCGGCGTGTGGATCGTCGTCACCTTCAAGACCGCCGTCACCCCCGTCCTGCTCGCCATCCTCGGAACGGCGCTGCTCGGCCCGCTCCACCGGCGGCTCGTCGCCATGAGGATGCCGAAGTCCCTCGCCGCCGGGCTG
This sequence comes from Streptomyces sp. NPDC057307, assembly GCF_042667665.1. NCBI lineage: Bacteria > Bacillati > Actinomycetota > Actinomycetes > Kitasatosporales > Streptomycetaceae > Streptomyces > Streptomyces sp. NPDC057307. The sequence goes on from NZ_JBHUZM010000212.1 coordinate 1,508, forward strand.
ACCTGCCTGGCCGTGGTCGCGGTCGTCGGCGGCGCCGGGTACATCGTCGTCAGCGCGCTCATCGAGACCGGCGACCAGATCATGGACTCGCTCAAGCAGGCCGGGCGGGACCTCAGCAAGCACCTCGGGGCCGCCGGGACGTCGCTGGACGATGTCGCGACGAACGCGAAGAGCCTGCTGAGCAAGTTCGGCGGCACCGCCGCCTCCGGTGTGATCACCGGGCTCAGCGTCGTCGGCGAGCTGATCGCCACCGCCGTCCTCGCGCTGCTGCTGATCTTCTTCTTCCTCAAGGACTCCGACCGGGTCGCCGGCGCGCTGCGCTCCGTCGCCCCGCCCCGCACCGGCGACATCGTCGAGGCGATGGCGCGGCGCGCGTACGGGGCCGTCGAGGGCTTCATGCGGGGGACGACCTTCATCGCGCTCATCGACGCCATCTGCATCACCGTCGGCCTGCTGATCCTGCGCGTGCCGGGCGCCGTCGGGCTCGGGGCGCTGGTGTTCGTGGCGGCGTACATCCCGTACCTCGGCGCGTTCCTGTCCGGCGCCGTCGCCGTCCTCGTCGCGCTCGCCGACCGGGGAGTGGTGATCGCGCTGTGGGTGCTCGGGGTCGTACTCGCCGTACAGGTGCTGGAGGGACACGTACTGCAGCCGATGATCCAGAGCCGTACGGTGCAGATGCATCCGGCGGTCGTCATGCTGGCGATCACGGCGGGGGCGAGCGTGGCGGGGATCCTGGGGATGCTGCTGGCCGTGCCGCTCACGGCGGCGGCGTTCGGGGTGATCGCGGAGATCCGGGAGCGGTACGCGGCGGGGGACCCGTGACCGGGGCCGGCCCCCGGTGGCCGGCCGCCCGGTCGCCACCCCGGCTCAGCCCGCCGCGCCCTTCTCGTAGATCTCGAACCAGATCGACTTCCCCTCCCCCCGCGGATCCACCCCCCACGCGTCCGCCAGCATCTCCATCAGCACCAGCCCCCGTCCGCTCGACGCCAGCTCCCCCGGCCGCCGCTTGTGCGGCAGTTCGTCGCTCGCGTCCGCGACCTCCACCCGCAGCCGGCGCTTGCCCCGCTCCCCCGCCGCCTCCGCGATCAGCACCGCGTCGCCGTCCGTGTGGACGAGCACGTTCGTGGCCATCTCCGAGAGCATCAGCACCGCCGAGTCGACCTGCTCCTCGTCCGCCCAGTCGTGCAGCAGGCTCTTCAGCTGCTGCCGTGCCTCCGAGACCTGCTCGGGCTCGGCCTGGGCGATCGTCAGCACCGTACGGCGCGGCGGGCGGCGCGCCGGTGAGTTGTCCCGGGCGAGCAGCAGCAGCGCGATGTCGTCCTCGCGGCGGTCGGCGAGCGGGCCCGTCGTGTAGTGCGAGGTGGGGCCGTGGACCGCCGCGACCAGCGCGTCGGCGAGCTTCTCCAGCGACACACCCGTGTTGTCCTCCAGCACGGGCCGCAGCCGCGTCCAGCCGCTCAGCATGTCGTGCCCGCCGGTCTCGATCAGCCCGTCGGTGCAGAGCATCAGGGTGTCGCCGGGCTCCAGGACCACCCGGGTCGTCGGGTAGTTCGAGTCCGCCTCGATGCCCAGCGGCAGCCCGCCCGCCGTCTGCCGGATGAGCGCCGTGCCGTCCGCCGAGCGGATCACCGGGTCCGGGTGCCCGGCCCGTGCGATGTCGAGCGTGCCGGAGTCCGGGTCGACCTCCATGTACAGGCACGTCGCGAAGCGCGGCACGGTGTAGTCGGGGTCCTCGCCCGTGTCGCTCTGGTCGGGGTGCGTGGGGCCCTCGGCGGTCGAGAACTCGTACATGCCGTGCAGGAAGCGCGAGGCACGGGACAGTACGGCGTCGGGCCGGTGCCCCTCGGCGGCGTACGCGCGCAGGGCGATCCGCAGCTGTCCCATCAGGCCCGCCGCCCGGACGTCGTGCCCCTGGACGTCGCCGATGACCAGCGCGACCTTGGCGCCGCCGGGCAACGGGATGATGTCGTACCAGTCGCCGCCCACCTGGAGCCCGCCACCCGTCGGCACGTAACGTGCGGCGACGCTCATCCCCGGGATTTCCGGCCCCAGCGTCGGCATCATCGAGCGCTGGAGCCCCAGCGACAGCTCACGCTCCGATTCGGCGACCTCGGCGCGCGCCAGCGCCTGCGCGAGCATCCTGGCGACCGTCGTCAGTACGGAGCGTTCGTCCGGCGTGAACGTCACCGGGTTCTTGAAGGCGGCCATCCAGGCGCCCATCGTGCGGCCGGCCACGATCAGCGGCACATACGCCCAGGACTGCCGGCCGAAGCCCTTCACGATCGACCAGGTGGCGGGGTAGCGGTCGTGGAATTCCTTGGCCGTCGGCAGATAGATGGCCCGGCCGGTCCGTACGACCTCGGCCGCCGGGTAGTTCGTGTTCACCGACATGTTGGTGAAGGGGCCCTCGGCGTTGTCCGGGTTCCCGTGGTGCCCGATGATCGTCAGCCGCTCGCCGTCGACGCCGAAGACGGCGAGCCCGTCGGGGGAGAAGCCCGGCATCGACAGCGACGCCGCGACCCGCAGCACCTCGGCGGTGGAGCGCGCCTCGGCGAGCGCGCGGCCCGCGTCGAGCAGGAACGCCTCGCGGGAGCGCCGCCAGTCGCCGGCGACCGGGCTCCGGCCGGTCAGCGCGCCCTGCTGCGGTTCGACGATCTCCTGGAGGGTGCCGATCAGCTCGTAGTCCTCGCCGTACTCCCGCTCCGTTATCAGCGGCTTCGAGCGGGACCTGATGGTACGGATCACCCGCCCCTCCGCGTCGACGACCCGGACGTGGGCCTCGGCGAGCGTCCCCTCGGCGACGGCGAGGCGTACGACGGCGTAGATCTCGTTCCAGTCGACGGGGTGCAGCCGGGCGCGGGTGGCGGCCTCGCTGAGGACGGTGGGCTCGGCGGGCAGCCCGAACAGCCGTGCCGCCTCCGCGTCGAGGGTGACGATCCCCGCGGCGTTGTCCCAGCGCCACACACCGGTCGCGATCGCGGCCAGCACGTCCTCGGTACGCATTGCACCACTTTAGACCGGTACGGGTGGGGAGTGCGGTGTCAAGCAGGCGTGCGGGTGGCCGGGCGCCGGGGCTGGCGCTCGCGGGGCGCCGGGGCGGGCGTGGACCGGTCCCGGAAAGCGGCCCCGTAAACGCGGGGGAAGCGGCCTCGGCCCTGCCGGTAACCTGGTGCGGCCAAGCCCACCCGCCAAAAGCTAAGACTGGATGAACGACGATGCATCGGTACAGGTCCCACACCTGCGGCGAGCTCCGCGCCTCTGACGTCTCCACCGACGTCCGGCTGAGCGGCTGGCTGCACAATCGTCGAGACCTGGGCGGCATCCTCTTCATCGATCTCCGCGACCACTACGGTCTCGTCCAGCTCGTGGCCCGCCCCGGCACCCCCGCCAACGAGGAGCTGTCCAAGCTCACCAAGGAGACCGTCGTCCGTATCGACGGCAAGGTCTCCGCCCGTGGCGCGGACAACGTGAACCCGGAGCTGCCGACCGGCGAGATCGAGATCGAGGTCACCGAGGTCGAGATCCTCGGCGCCGCCGGGCCGCTGCCGTTCACGATCAACACCGAGGACGGCGTCAACGAGGAGCGGCGGCTCGAGTACCGCTTCCTCGACCTGCGCCGCGAGCGCATGCACCGCAACATCCTGCTGCGTACGGCCGTCATCTCCGCCATCCGGCACAAGATGACCGCGCTGGGCTTCAACGAGATGGCGACCCCGATCCTCACGGCGACGTCCCCCGAGGGCGCCCGCGACTTCGTGGTCCCCTCCCGGCTGAACCCGGGCAAATTCTACGCGCTGCCGCAGGCCCCGCAGCAGTTCAAGCAGCTGCTGATGATCTCCGGCTTCGACCGCTACTTCCAGATCGCGCCCTGCTTCCGCGACGAGGACGCCCGCGCCGACCGCTCGCCCGGCGAGTTCTACCAGCTCGACGTGGAGATGTCCTTCGTCGAGCAGGAGGACGTCTTCCGGCCGATCGAGAAGCTGATGACGGAGCTGTTCACCGAGTTCGGCAACGGGCGCGAGGTCACGTCCCCCTTCCCGCGGATCCCGTTCCGCGAGTCGATGCTGAAGTACGGCAACGACAAGCCGGACCTGCGGGCCAAGCTGGAACTGGTCGACATCTCGGACGTCTTCGAGGGCTCCGAGTTCAAGGCGTTCGCGGGCAAGCACGTGCGCGCGCTGCCGGTGCCGGACACGGCCGGCCAGTCACGGAAGTTCTTCGACGGCCTCGGCGACTACGCGGTCGAGCAGGGCGCCAAGGGCCTGGCGTGGGTGCGGGTCGGCGAGGACGGCGCGCTGGCGGGCCCGATCGCCAAGTTCCTCACCGAGGACAACGTCAAGGTCCTCACCGAGCGCCTGTCGCTCGTGCCCGGCCACGCGATCTTCTTCGGCGCGGGCGAGTTCGACGAGGTCTCGAAGATCATGAGCGCGGTCCGCGTCGAGGCGGCCAAGCGGGCCGGCCACTTCGAGGAGGGCGTGTTCCGGTTCTGCTGGATCGTCGACTTCCCGATGTACGAGAAGGACGAGGACACCGGCAAGATCGACTTCTCGCACAACCCGTTCTCCATGCCCCAGGGCGGTCTTGATGACCTGGAGACGAAGGACCCGCTGGACATCCTGGCGTGGCAGTACGACATCGTCTGCAACGGCATCGAGCTGTCGTCCGGCGCGATCAGGAACCACGAGCCGGAGCTGATGCTCAAGGCGTTCGAGATCGCGGGCTACGACCGCGAGACCGTCGAGCACGAGTTCGCGGGCATGCTGCGCGCCTTCCGCCTCGGCGCCCCGCCGCACGGCGGCATCGCGCCGGGTGTCGACCGCATCGTGATGCTGCTCGCGGACGAGCCCAACATCCGCGAGACGATCGCCTTCCCGCTCAACGGCAACGCGCAGGACCTGATGATGGGCGCGCCGACGGAGCTGGACGAGACACGGCTGCGTGAGCTGAACATCCAGCTCCGCAAGCCGGTCGCGAAGTAGTCGTCCGCTTCCACGCTCCGCAGGGCCCGGAACCGTATGGTTCCGGGCCCTTTGCGTGGCGTCTTCCTGCCATGGGGCAACCTGATGGCGACCCCGGCGCGTTGACCGGTCGTGGAAGACCGAACGGATGGGCGAGGGCGACGAGACGATGAACCGGGGCGCTCCCAATCGCGATCCCGATCCCGATTCCGATCGCTGCGGCGACCGCGAAGGCGATCGGTACGCCGACCGCGACCGCTACGCCGACCGCGACCGCGACTTCGAGGCGTTCGTCGCCGCTCGTGGGCCGCGACTGCTGCGAGTGGCCTGGCTGTTGACGGGCGACGCGCACCTCGCCGAGGACCTGCTCCAGACGACCCTCGCCAAGGTGTGGCCCAAGTGGCACCGGATCTCGGGGGAGCGGCCGGAGGCGTACGTACGCAAGGCACTGGTCCACACGCATGCCTCGTGGTGGCGCAGACGCTGGCGCGGCGAGGTGCCGCACGGCGAAGTCCCGGACGCGGCGGGCTCGTTCGACGCGTACGAGAGCGTGGACCTGGAGCAGTCGCTGGCCGCCGCGGTACGGGCGCTGCCGGTCAGGCAGCGCGCGGTCGTCGTGCTGCGCTTCTTCGAGGACCTGAGCGTCGAGGACACGGCGGCGACGCTCGGCTGCGCGCCGGGCACGGTCAAGAGCCAGTCGGCGAAGGCGTTGCTCGCGCTGCGGGCCGCGCTGCCGGTGCCGGTGGAGGAGGGAGGTGAGCGGGGTGTCCGGGGAGGATGAGGAGCACGGGGAGCACGGGGAGCATGGGGAGCACGGGGGGTACGGGGGGTACGGGGAGCACGAGAGGCACGACGAGCATGTCGAGCACGAGCTGCGGGTGCTGCTGGAGCGCGCCGTGCCCCGGCTGCCCGCTCCCGAGGAGCGGCTGCGTCGCGTACGGGAACGAGCCGCCCGCAGCCGACGGCGCCGCCGCGTCGCCGGGACGGCGGCGGCAGCGGTGACCGGCCTCGTCGTGATCGGCACACTCCTGCCCGGCTTCCTGAGCGGCGGCCCCGGCGACGGTGCCCCTCCGGCGAGCCCGGGCCCGACCGGCACCGCGACCGACCCGGCGGGAGGCCGCGCCGTCAGCTTCCCCGACCTCTACGGCCTCACCCTGCGCCTGCCGCCGGGCTGGCAGGCACTCGCCGTGCCCCGCGACCCCGAGACCGGCCTTGCGCCCCGCGGCTTCGTCGCCAGCCAGCGGGTGCCCACCGTGACACCGGCCTGCGGGGCCGGGGAGCAGGCCGGCTGCGACCGGGTCCGGGTGCTGCGGCCCGGGGGCGTACTGATCTCGCTCGACCTGAAGAAGTTCGGCGGGCTCCACACCAAGACACAGACGCCGCCCCCGCTGTACGCGCTGGACGAGACCTCGGCTTTCTGCCGCAAGCTCCAGGGCACCACGGAGTACGGCGCCCTGCTGGCGGGCCCGGAGCCCGGCGCCGACGTGGGCATCCACGTGAGTGTCTGTGTCGCCGGGGCGAGCGCGAGTTCCCGGATCGTCGACGACGTACGCGACATGATCACCGATGCGGACTACCCCGCCCTCGGGGCAGGCCCCGAGCCCGGCAAGGCTCCGACGGCCCATGCGAACTGAAAGGTCATACATGTCTCACCTCGCACGGCCGCACGGAGTGGCCGCCCTCCTGCTCGCCGCCGGTCTGCTGCTCAGCGGCTGCGCGGGCGGGGCGTCCGTCCCGACCGCGGCGGACGGCAAGGGCGCGACCGCCGACGCGGCCGGCGCCTCGACCGGCGACGCGCGCGGCGGTCTGGGCCGGGCGGTGCCGGACTCCAAGACCGAGGAGCAGACCGTACGCCCGAGGGAGATCCCGTCGCTCGGCCCGAAGACCCGGTCGCAGATCCCCGAGGACAGCCGCCAGGCCGTCGTGGTCACCGGCGACGCCCCGGATTCCAACCGGGCCACCCTGGTCCTCTACGAGCGCGACCCCGTCGAGGGCTGGCGGTCCGTCTCCGACCCGTGGCCGGCGCACAACGCCCTGAAGGGCTGGACCGACGACCACCGGCAGGGCGATCTCCGCAGCCCGATCGGCGTCTTCGGCCTGACGGACGCGGGCGGCCGACTGCCCGACCCGGGCACGAAACTCCCGTACGACCGGGGCCCGGCCTTCACGATCAGCGGCGTCGGCTTCGAGGGCGAGCAACTGGCCGGATCGTTCGACCACGTGGTCGCCATCAACTACAACCGCCAACCGGGCACCACCCCACTGGACTGGACCCGCCCCCTGGGCCCGGCCAAGGGCGGCGGCATCTGGATCCACGTGGACCACGGCGGCCCGACGCAGGGCTGCGTCTCGCTGCCGATGGCGCGGATGAAGGAACTGCTGCGATGGCTGATCCCGGAGAAGCGACCGCAGGTGGTGATGGGGGACGTGACGGCGCTGGGACGGTAGGGCTGGGGCGAGGGGCCGGTCTGCTGCCGCGCCTTGCCCGCTGCCGGGCCCGCCCGCTGGCCGGTCCGTCCTCAATCGCCGGACGGGCTTGGGATGCCCACGCAGCCGGTTCGGATTGGCCGCCGGAGGGGGTTGAGGTGTCCGCCGGGGTGGGCTTCGCAGTCCCGGCGGGGAGCCGGGCGTTGGCGAGTGGCGTTGGGATGATCGCCCAGCTGATTCGAGACGCTCGCCGGACAGGGTTGAGTTGCCCGCCGAGCCAGTTCGGGTTGGCCCTCGGGCGGGCTTGGGACGTCTCCCCAGCCGGTTCGGACTGCCCCGGCGGGTGGGCTGCGAAGCGCCGCCCGGCCGGCCGGGGCGGTCCGCCGGACCGGCCGGTGTCGCCACGGCCGGGCTCCGGGTGCCGCCCACCCCCGGCACGGGAAACGCCGTCGGC
>NZ_JBHUZM010000213.1:0-9285 GCF_042667665.1 Streptomyces sp. NPDC057307
GCGCCGGACCACCGGCGCCCGGAACCCACCGCGGCCCACGGGGGATAATCGCCCTGTGAGCCAGAGTAAGAGCGTGAGCCCGCACGAGAGCGGCGAAGCCGCCGAGACCACCGCCGTCGCGGCAGCGGCGGCGCCGTCCCCGGACGGTGGCAGCGGCGACGGCGGCCCCGGCGGCCCCCGGCCCGAGCCCATCCGCTTCTTCGGCACGACCTGGGTCGCCCACGACGGCGGATACGCGCCGCGCCGTGTCGCCGTCACCGTCGGCTCGCTGGCAGCGGCCGTCGGCGCGTGCCTCCTGCTGCGCTTCGCCTACCAGGGCCTGCAGATCGCGGACGCCAGCCCGTTCGTCGGCGTCCTCGTCATCGTGATGTTCTCGGTGTGCAGCGCCATCGCCTTCCGCAAGACCTGGGAGGGCTTCTCGAAGCGCCCCGTGGACCGCGCCCGTGAGGAGCAACTGCGCAGTCTCAAGGGCATCGGCTTCATCGGCTCGCTGTTCGCGTACTTCCTGCGCTCGTTCGCCGAGGCGCCGGGGGAGGGGCTGCGGCGTACGGAGTACGAGACGGCCGTCGTACGGTACGAGCGCCGCCGCACGACCCGCACCGGCAACCCGGCCGCCCGCAAGGCCAACCGGCCCAAGCGCCCCAAGCGGCCCCCGCGCAAGTGAGCCGGGACCCGTCCGGCCGCTGAGGACCGCCGCGCGTCAGGATGGACCCATGACCGATCGCGCGCTCTCCTTCGACGTCGTCGCCGGGCAGTACGACTCCGCCAGGCCCGGCTATCCACCGGCGCTGTTCGACGCCGTCGAGGAACTGTCCGGCCGCCCCCTCCAGGGCTCCCGTGTCCTCGACGTCGGCGCCGGGACCGGGATCGCCACCCGTCCGCTGCGTGCGCGCGGCGCCGACGTCACCGCCGTGGAGCCGGGCCCGGGCATGGCCGCCCAGCTGCGCCGTACCCTGCCCGACACCCCGTTGGTCAGGGCCTTCGGCGACGCCCTGCCGATCGCGGACGCGTCCGTCGACCTGGTGACGTACGCCCAGTCCTGGCACTGGACCGACCCGGCACGCTCCGTCCCCGAGGCCCTGCGGGTGCTGCGGCCCGGCGGCGCGCTCGCCCTGTGGTGGAACATCGCCGACCCCGACGTGCCCTGGGTCGCCGCGCAGGAGGAACGGCTGCACCTGGCCGCCGGCGCCGGAGCCCACAGCTCCGGCGGCCGTCGCGCCGAGCGGCTGCCGGCGGACCTGCCGCGCGAGCACCGCGTGCTGCGCTGGACTCGCACCGTCCCGCTCGACACCCACCTCGCCAACCTCGGCAGCCACTCCCTCTTCCGGCTGCTCGGCGACGACGCCACGGCCGCCCATCTCGCCGGGGAACGCGCCGAACTGCTCAAGGTCTTTCCGACCGGCACCGTCGAGGAGGCGTACGCGGTCGAGCTGACTGTCACACTTCGCCCGGCCACGTCGTCTGTTGACGGAGGCCCGTCGCCCGAAGGCTGACGGCGGGCGTGACACCGGCAGGGGAGAGGAGCGCCGAGCCATGGCTGACCTGGCGGAATTCGAGCGGGAACGAAAGAGACTCTGGGGCATCGCGTATCGCATCACGGGCTCCGTCGCCGACGCCGAGGACGCGGTCCAGGAGACCTGGCTGCGCTGGCAGCGGCTGCCCGACGGCGAGGCGAACGACCCCAAGCCGTATCTGACGACGGTCATCAGCCGGCTCTGTTACGACCAGCTCGGCTCCGCACGCGCCCGCCGTGAGTCGTACGTCGGGCCGTGGCTGCCCGAGCCGGTGGTCACCGAGAACGGGCCCGAGGACCGGGTCACGCTGGACGAGTCCGTCGGGCTCGCCATGCTCACGGTGCTGGAGCGGCTGACCCCGGCGGAGCGAACGGCGTTCATCCTGCACGACGTCTTCGCCGTGCCGTTCAAGGAGATCGCGGACGTGGTGGGCCGTACGCCCGATTCCGTACGACAACTGGCCTCCCGCGCCCGCCGACGGGTACGGGCCGAGGCGCCCCGCCGCTCCGTCGACCGGGGCGAGCACCGGCGGGCCGTCGACGCCTTTCTGTCCGCCGTGCTCGGCGGGGACTTCGACGGGCTGCTGGAGATCCTCGACCCCGAGGTGGTGTGGCACTCGGACGGCGGCGGCAAGGTCACCGCGGCCAGACTGCCCGTCGTCGGCGACGAGAGGGTCGCCCTCTTCGCGCAGCGCCTCATGCGCGACTTCGACCCCGAGACGATGTACGTCCTCGTACGTGAGGTGAACGGCTCCCCCGGGCTGGTCCTGGTCGACCCCGTCGGCGAGCGGTGCTTCGTCTTCGCCTTCAGTGTGCGGGGCGGGCTGATCACCGAGATCGACGCCGTGATCAACCCGGAGAAGCTGAGCCATCTCGACCTCGGGAGTCTGTGACCGCGCTCACCGTCACACCTGGGCGGGCCACGTCGTCCCCTTTGTATGACACCCACCAACGTTCCTTCCTCGCCCTCCGGGAAGCACTCGCCCTCCGAGAAGCAGCGGATCGTCGTGGTCGGCGCGGGCTACGCGGGGCTGATGTGCGCGCTGCGCGTCGCCCCGTACGCCCGCGTCACCCTCGTCGACCCCGCCGACCGGTTCACCGAACGGATCCGGCTGCACCAACGCGCGGCCGGACGCCCCGACGTCACCCACGCTCTCGGTTCGTTCCTCCGGCCGACCGGCATCACCCATGTCGCCGCCCGCGCCACCGCGATCGACGCCGCGGCCCGCGAGGTCCGTACGGACGACGGCCGCGTCCTTCCGTACGACCGGCTCGTTCACGCCCTCGGCAGCCGCACCCGCTCCACCGTCCCCGGCGACCGGGACCGGGCGTACACGGTCGAGTCCGCCACCGAACTGCACAAACGCCTCCAGGACGGCCCCGGCAGCCTGACCGTCGTGGGCGCCGGCCTCACCGGGATCGAGCTGGCCACCGAACTCGCCGAGACCCACCCCCGCTGGCGCGTCCGCCTCCTTACGGAGGGGGCCGTCGGCCCCGGGCTCTCGGAGAAGGGCCGCGCCCATGTCCGCGTGGCGCTCGCCGCCCGCGGCGTACGTGTCGAGGAAGGCCGCCGGGTCGCCGGCCCCGACGACATCGACACCGACGTCGTCGTCTGGGCCGCCTCGATGGCCCCCAACACCGAAGTGGCGCGCGCCGCCGGGCTCGCCCTCGACGGCGGGGGACGCGTCGAGGTCGACACGGTGCTGCGGTCGGTGTCCCACCCGGAGGTGTACGCGGTGGGCGACTCTGCCGCCGGACACACCGCCACCGCCGGTTCGCTGCGCATGGGCTGCGCCGCCGCGCTGCCCGGCGGCTCGCACGTCGCGAACGCGCTCATCGCCGAACTGCGGGGCGAGGAGCCGAAGCCGCTGAGCTTCTCCTACAACCTCCAGTGTCTGAGCCTGGGCCGCCGCGACGGGCTGGTCCAGTTCGTACGGGCCGACGACTCGCCCCGTGACCGCGTCCTCACCGGCCGCCCGGCGGCGTTCGTGAAGGAGGGCATCGTCCGCTCCACGGTCGGCGTCCTGAAGCTCGCGTCCCGCCGGCCGGACCTGCTCCCGCGCGTTCCGGGCTTCGGCTGATTCCCCCGGGCTTGACGGTGCGGCGCGGACGGGAGCATTATTCATCACATGATGAATAAACCAGGGGCTGCCATCCGCGCCCGCGGTCTGCGCGTCGTACGAGGCGAACGCACCGTGCTGCGCGACCTCGACTTCGCCGTGCCGCCCGGCCGGATCACCGGACTCCTCGGCCCCTCCGGCTGCGGCAAGTCGACCCTCATGCGCGCCGTCGTCGGCACCCAGGCCAAGGTCACGGGCACCCTGGACGTCCTCGGCCGCCCGGCCGGCGACGCCACGCTCCGCGCCCGCATCGGCTATGTCACCCAAGCCCCCTCCGTCTACGACGATCTGACGGTCCGTCAGAACTTGTTGTACTTCGCGGCGATCCTCAACCCCGGTCGCTCACACCGCGACACCCGCGACGAAACGGTCCACCGCGCCATCACCGACGTCGACCTCGCCTCCCACGCCGACGCCCTCGCGGGCCGGCTCTCCGGCGGCCAGCGCAACCGCGTCTCACTCGCCGTCGCCCTGCTCGGCACGCCCGAACTCCTCGTGCTCGACGAGCCGACCGTCGGCCTCGACCCCGTACTCCGCCGCGACCTGTGGGAACTCTTCCACCGCATCGCCACCGACCGCGCGGCCACGATCCTCGTCTCCTCGCACGTGATGGACGAGGCCGAACGCTGCCACCGCCTCCTCCTCATGCGCGACGGCGACATCCTGGCCGAAGACACCCCCGACGCACTGCGCACCCGCACCGGCCGCGAAACGGTCGAAGAAGCCTTCCTCAACCTGGTCGACGAGGCCAACGCCAACGCCCTCCAGGAGACACCCCGATGACCACCGCGACCCCGACCTCCACCCCGCGCGCCTTCTCCGGCGCCCGCACCCTGGCCACCGCGGCCCGCGTCCTGCGCCAACTCCGCCACGACCCACGGTCCATCGCCCTGATGATCCTCGTGCCGTGCGTGATGCTCTTCCTCCTGCGCTACGTCTTCGACGCCGACGCCCGCACCTTCGACTCCATCGGCGCCTCACTGCTCGGCATCTTCCCGCTCATCACGATGTTCCTGGTCACCTCCATCGCCACCCTCCGCGAACGCACCTCCGGCACCCTCGAACGCCTCCTCGCCATGCCCCTCGGCAAGGCCGACCTCATCGCCGGCTACGCCCTCGCCTTCGGCACACTCGCGGTCGTCCAGTCCCTGCTCGCCACCGGACTCGCCGTCTGGGGCCTCGGCCTGGACATCGTCGGCTCGCCCTGGCTGCTCCTGCTCGTCGCGGTCCTCGACGCCCTCCTCGGCACGGCGCTCGGACTCTTCGTCTCGGCCTTCGCCTCCTCCGAATTCCAGGCGGTCCAGTTCATGCCGGCGGTGATCTTCCCCCAACTGCTCCTCTGCGGACTGTTCACCGCACGCGACAACATGCAACCGGTCCTCGAAGCGATCTCGAACGTCCTGCCCATGTCCTACGCCGTCGACGGCATGAACGAGGTCCTGCGCCACTCCGACATCACCGGCAACTTCGTACGCGACGTCCTGGTCGTCGCCGGCTGCGCCGTCCTGGTCCTCGGCCTGGGCGCGGCGACCCTCCGCCGCCGCACCGCGTAGGCGCCCCGCCACCGGTCCGCCACTCGGACATACCGGGTCCGTCCCCGCCGCCGATGCGAGGATGGCCCCGGATGTTCCGTACGACGGCTCGACCACCCACCGGCGAGGTGACCCGCATGACGAAGACCATCGCAGTGCTCGGTACCGGCAAGATCGGCGAAGCGCTCCTCAGCGGCATGATCCGTGCCGGCTGGCGCCCCGCCGACCTCCTGGTCACCACCCGCCGCGCCGAACGAGCGGCACAGCTCCGGGACCGCTACGGCGTCGAGCCCGTCACCAACGCCGAAGCCGCCAAGCGCGCCGACACACTCATCCTCGCCGTGAAGCCCCAGGACATGGGCACACTCCTCGACGAACTCGCCCCCCACGTCCCCGCCGACCGCCTGGTCATCAGCGCCGCCGCGGGTATCCCCACGGCCTTCATCGAGGAACGCCTCACCACCGGTATCTCCGTCGTACGTGTCATGCCCAACACCCCCGTCCTTGTCGATGAAGGCATGTCCGTCATCTCGGGCGGCAGCCACGCCACCCCCGCCGACCTCAACCACACCGACGAGATCTTCGGCGGCGTCGGCAAGACCGCCCGCGTCCCCGAGTCCCAGCAGGACGCGGCGACCGCCCTCTCCGGCTCAGGCCCGGCGTACTTCTACTTCCTGGTCGAGGCGATGACCGACGCCGGCATCCTCCTCGGCCTGCCCCGCGCCCAGGCCCACGACCTCATCGTCCAGGCCGCCATCGGCGCCGCCGTCATGCTGCGCGACAGCGGCGAACACCCGGTGAAGCTCCGCGAGGCGGTCACCTCCCCGGCGGGCACCACCATCAGCGCCATCCGCGAGCTGGAGAACCACGGCGTACGGGCCGCCCTGATCGCCGCCATCGAAGCCGCCCGCGACCGCAGCCGCGAACTGGCCTCCGGCAACGGCTGACCGCCCCCCCCGGCGCGCGGTCAGACGGACGCCGCCTTCACGACCTCCTCCGTCGCCACCACCTTCGCGAAACCACCCCCGTGCAGCGACACCGCCGTCGCCCGCGCCAGCTCCTGCGCGGTCAACTCCCAGCCCCAGGGCCCCTCCTGGCCGAAGGTGTACGTCGCGTCGAACGCGAAGAGCACCTCGTACCCGAGATTCCCCGCCATGCGCGTCGTCGTCTCCACACACATGTTGGTCTGGATCCCCGCCATCACCAGCTGCCCGATCCCCGCGGCCTTCAGCCACGCCCCCAGATCCGGCGTGCCGTAGAAGGCGGAGTTCACGCTCTTCACCACCAGCAGTTCCGACCCGGCCGCGCCCTTCCCCCGCCGCCGCTCGACGTACTCCTTGAACCCGTTCCCCTCGTACCCCGGCCGCAGCGGCGAACCCGCCGTCGTCGAGTCGTGCCGCGTGAACACGACCGGCCGCCCGCTCGCCTGCCACGCGTCGATCAGCGCGGCGATGTTCCCGTCCGCCTCCGGGTTGTTCCGGGCACCCCAGTACTCCACCTCCTCGAATCCCTGCTGCACATCGATGACCACCAGCGCCGCGTTCTCCGCTATCTCCATGGGCACCATGCTGCCGCCCGGCACCTGCCACCTCCAGAGCTACAAAAGTCAGCGGTCGATGGTTTACTGCCATTCATGGCCGACACACCCGCGCCCACCCCCCAACGCATCGCCCTCCTCGCCTTCCCCGGCATCCGGGCCTTCGACGTCTCGGTCATCACCGAGGTCTGGGGCGTCGACCGCACCGACCGAGGCGTCCCCGCCTTCGACCTCCACCGCCCGGCCGCCGACCCCGCGCCCATCCCCCTGCGCGGCGGCCTCACCCTCACCCCCGACCGCACCCTCGCCTGGCTCACCCGCGCCGACCTGATCGTCGTCCCCGGCCTGGACGACCACCTCACCCCGGCCCCCGCCCCCGTACTCGACGCCCTCCGCCGCGCCCACACCCGAGGCACCACGATCGCCGCACTCTGCGGCGGAGCGTTCACCCTCGCCCAGGCCGGCCTCCTCGACGGCCACCGCGCCATCACCCACTGGAACCTCACCCACCTCCTGCGCGAACACCACCCCCGGGTCACCGTCGTCCCCGACGCCCTCTTCCTCCACGACGACAACATGTGGACCTCCGCCGGCACGGCAGCGGGCATCGACCTCTGCCTCCATCTCGTCCGCACGACCCACGGCGCCGAGACAGCGGCGACCATCGCCCGCTCGATGGTCACGGCGCCCTACCGCACCGGCACCCAGGCCCAGTTCATCGAACGCCCCACCCCACGCGCCGACCGCGACGAGGACGCTCTCGCCTCCGTACGCGAATACGCCCTGCACCACCTCGACCAGCCGCTCACCATCACCGACCTCGCCGCCCACGCGGGAATGTCCCCCCGTTCCTTCGCCCGCCACTTCCAGGCCACCACCGGCACCACCCCCCTCCGCTGGCTCATCGCACAGCGCCTCGCGGCGGCCCAGAAGCTCCTCGAACGCACCGACCTCCCGATGGCCGAGGTCGCGAGCCGCACGGGCTTCGGCAGCGAGGTGACCATGCGCCAGCACTTCGCCGGCCACCTCGCCACCAGCCCGCGCGACTACCGCGCCGCCTTCCGTCAGCCGGCGGGCAGCAGCCCGATCGCCTCATAGGCCGCATCCACCACCGGCCGGGCCATCCCCCTGGCCCGCTCCGCACCCTCCTTCAGAACCTGGTCCACCTGACCGGGATCCGCCGCGAGCTCCGCATGCCGCGCCCGGACCGGCCGCAACAGCTCGACGACGGCCTCGGCGGTGTCTTGCTTGAGTGAGCCGTACGAGTCATATACACCGGCCAGCTCGGTTGGGTTCCCGCCCTCGCACGCCGCGAGAATCTCCAGCAGATTCGCCACCCCCGGCTGCGCGACCGGGTCGTACTCGACCTCGCGCCCGCTGTCGGTGACGGCCCGCATCACCTTCTTGCGCACCACATCCGTCTCGTCCAGCAGATAGACGATGCCGGCCCCCGACTCGTGGGACTTCCCCATCTTCGAACTCGGATCCTGCAGATCCATGACCCGCGCCGCCACCGGCGGATTCGTGGCCCTCGGCACGGTGAACGTCGGCCCGTAGCGAAGGTTGAAACGCTCGGCCAGGTCCCGCGTCAGCTCCACGTGCTGCGTCTGGTCGTCCCCGACCGGCACCTCGTCGGTCCGGTACGCGAGGATGTCCGCCGCCATCAGCGCCGGATAGGTCAGCAGCGACGCCCGGACACTCTGCCCGTCGGCCTTGGCCCGCACGGACTTCTCCTTGTACTGGATCATGCGCCGCAGCTCGCCGTCCGTGGCCGTGCACTCCAATAGATAGGAGAGCCGGGTGTGCTCATCCACATGACTCTGCACGAAGACGGTGCACCGGGCCGGGTCCAGCCCGGCCGCCAGCAGCAACGTCGCCGCCTGCCGGCTGAGTCTGCGCACACGAGCCGGATCGTGCTCCACGGTCAGCGCGTGCAGATCCACGATGCTGAACAGAGCGTCGGCCCGGTACTGATCCACCTCGGCCCACCTGCGTACGGCTCCGAGGTAGTTGCCCAACGTCAGATGGCCCGTCGGCTTGACCCCGCTGAAGATCCGCGTCATCTCTCTCGTCCCACTCCTGGTCGGAGCCACCGCCGAGGGGCCGGGCTCCCGGACCTCCACTGGGGGAGAAACGCGAACGGCCGCCAGAGCGGCGGCCGTTGGTCACACACGTGTCAGCAGGCCGCCGTCAGACGGCCCGCCAGCTGAAGTTGCACGCATGCGTGGTCATGGGTGCCAGAGTACGCGGCGCGTACCCCGATGACCCGAAGTTGACACGTCCCGGGGGCGAACGTAATGTTCTCCGAGCTGTCCGACGTGAGCATCGACCCCGGTCGATCCCCGGACGGTCATTCCGCAAGACCACTGCAAACGTGCGACATCCGGTCGCTATCTTTTGCGTGCGCATTTGCGAAATGAGGAATCCGCGTTCGAACGGACGCGAACCCCGATTAGCGTCGGGGGATCGGTTCCGCTAAAGTCTCACTCGTCGGAACGGCCGAAGGGCCGGAAAGACAAACCCGCTGACTGGGAATCAGGCGCCGAAAGGTTCTGATAGAGTCGGAAACGCAGGACAGCAAGA
>NZ_JBHUZM010000214.1:0-9277 GCF_042667665.1 Streptomyces sp. NPDC057307
CCCTAAGGCCCCGCCCGGCCCCCGTCGGTGCGCGTCCAAGGCGTGCTCGGTCCGCCTCAGCCGACCGGCGGCGCCTGCGCCGGGGGCGGCTCCGGCAGGGACACGAAGACGTCGAAGTACATGCCGATGGAGATCAGCAGGCCGAGCGCGGCGAGCACCAGACCGGCGACGGCGAACGGACGCACCCAGCTCTTGCGCTGCGGCAGGCCGAACGCCACCAGGCCGGCGATGAGCGCCAGCACCGCGAAGATGCCGTTGGTCAGCGCGATGGCGTGCCAGGCGTCGCCGTAGATCTCGGAGATCTGCTGCTCCGCCGTACCGGTCTGGCCGAGGTCGATCTGGCCCACGAGCGTCTCGCGCTCGGAGATCACCTTGCCGGACCAGGTGCCGATGAGCGCGACGAGCGACAGCAGTACGGAGATGAGCGCCGCGGACGCCGAGGCGAGTCCGCTGGAGGGCGGCGGGGTGTAGCCGCCCTCCAGTTCGTCGTCCAGCAGGTCCCCGTCGTCGCCGTCGTCCGCGCTGTCACCGTCGGCGAGGTGGGCGCCGCCGTGCCCGGTCGCGCCGTCCTTGCCCACACCGTCGGTGACGCCCGTCTCAGGGCTCTCCCCAGGCTCTTTGGCCAGGCTCGGGCCCGGCGCGTCGTTCTTCTCGGCAGTAGCCGGAACGGCGCGCTCCGCCTCGTTGTCGCCGCTGTCGTCAGCGGGCTGTTCTGGCTTGGTCGTGGGGTTCATGCGCCGCACGGTAGGCGGCCCGTATGAGAGATCCATGAGAGTTTTCTCAGGACGCGTCGCGTCGCTGCTCACGCCACTCGGGAGCGAGTACGGACCAGATCTCGTTGTCCTGCCGAAGGCCGTGGTGGACACTGGCGCTCCGCAGCACGCCCTCGCGCCGCAGACCGAGCCGTTGGGCGGTTCTGACGCTCGGGAGGTTGGCCGACGACACCACCCACTCCACGCGGTGGATGCCGCGCCGGTCCACCGCCCAGTCGATGAGCACCCGCACCGCTCGGGTCACCAAACCCCGCCCCGTCGCCGCCGGTTCGAGCCAGCAGCCGACCTCGCAGGTGCCCTGCGCCGCGTCGAAGAGCCGGAACATCACTCCGCCGACGAGGGTGCCGTCGAGCCGGATGCCGTAGATCCGTCCGGCGTCGGCGGCCTGCTTCTCGGCGTATCTGCCGAGGAACGTCCGCGCCGAGTCGAGGTCGGTCACGACCCCGGCGAGCCCGACGTGCTGGTCGACCAGCTCCCGGGCGCGGTCCATATGGGCGAGGAACTCGTCGGCCTGCCACGGCTCCAGCGGTCTCAGTTCCGCCCCGTCGTCACCCAGTGATATCGCGAACATCGCACTCCTCCGGTCCGGTCGGCTCAGGTACGGCCCACTCACCGCGGCACGTGCTCCGCACGCTCCGCCGGCTCGTCGCGCCGCGCGGGGATCTTCGCAGACGCGACGCGGGGCGCGGCGGGCGCCTCGATGCTGATCCGGGGAAGCCGGCGGTCCAGCCACTTCGGCAGCCACCAGTTGGCGCCGCCCAGCAGGTGCATCAGGGCGGGCACGAGGAGCGTACGGAGGACGAACGCGTCCAGCGCGACCGCCGCGGCCAGCCCGACGCCGAACATCGCGATGACGCGGTCCCCGCTGAGGACGAAGGCGAGGAAGACCGAAATCATGATCACGGCGGCCGAGTTGATCACACGGCCGGTCTCGGCGAGGCCGACCCGCACGGCCCGCTTGTTGTCGCCGGTCGCCAGCCACTCCTCGTACATCCGGCTGACCAGGAAGACCTGGTAGTCCATGGAGAGGCCGAAGAGGACCGAGACCATGATCACGGGCAGGAACGGCTCGATCGGGCCCGCGCTGCCGAGGCCGAGGAGTTCGCTCCCCCAGCCCCACTGGAAGATCGCGACGACGATCCCGAAGGAGGAGGCGACGGCCGCCACGTTCATCACCGCCGCCTTCAACGGGATGCCGACGGAGCGGAAGGCGAGCAGGAGCAGCAGACAGCCGAGGGTGACGACGACGCCGACGAACAGCGGCAGTTTGCCGACGACGACCTCGGCGAAGTCGTCGTAGCTGGCCGTGACTCCGCCGACCGACACGTCCAGGGAGGTGCCGTCCTGCGCGCGGGGCAGCACCTCCGTACGGAGGCGGTCGACGAGGTCGCTGGTGTCCTTCGACTGGGGCTCAGACTTGGGGACCACGGTGAGCAGGGCCCGGTCGCCGCTGCCGCTGAAGACGATCGGTCCGACGGAGGCCACACCCTCCGACTCGCGCAGCGTGTCGGGGAGTTGGTCCATCGCGAGCCGGTCGTCGGCGCCGTCCAGCTCGGCGACGAGGGTCAGCGGGCCGTTGACGCCGGGGCCGAAGCCATCGGCGAGGCGGTCGTACGCCTGCCGGGTGGTGCTGGACGCCGCGTTGTTGCCCTGGTCGGAGGTGCCCAGATGGAGCGAGAACGTGGGCAGGGCGAGCACCAGCATCACGACCACGGCCGCGGCGCCGAGCAGCCGGGGGTGGCGTTCCACGAAGGCGGACCAGCGGGCGGCGAAGCCGGTGGGCAGTTCGGGCCGCGGCCCGTGTTCGGCGAGCCGGGCGCGCTCGCGGCGGTTCAGCGCGCGCCGGCCGGTGTACGAGAGCAGGGCCGGCAGCAGTGTCACGGACGCGGCGACCGTCAGCGCGACGGTGAGCGAGGCGGCGATCGCGACGCCGTTGAGGAAGCTCAGCCGCAGCACCAGCATGCCGAGCAGCGCGATACAGACGGTGGCCCCGGCGAAGACGACGGCGCGCCCCGTGGTGACGACGGCCTCGGTGGCGGCCTCGGTGACCGTCAGGCCCTGTTGGAGGCCCTTGCGGTGTCTGGTGACGATGAACAGCGCGTAGTCGATGCCGACCCCGAGCCCGACGAGCAGGCCGAGCATGGGCGCGAAGTCGGCCACGGTCATGACGTGGCCGAGGAGCGCGATGCCGGCGTAGGCCGTCCCGACGGAGACGAGCGCGGTGGCGATGGGCAGCAGGCTGGCGGCGAGCGAGCCGAAGGCGAGGAAGAGGACCACGGCGGCGATGGCGACGCCCACGATCTCCGCCGTGTGCGCGGTGGTGCCCTCGGTGAGGGCGACGGCGCTGCCGCCCAGTTCCACCTGGAGGTCGTCGGTGGCCGCCTTCTTCGCCGTGTCGACGACGGCCTGGGCCTGGGCGGCGGGGATGTCGTCGACCTGCTGCTCGAAGGTCACGACGGCGAACGCGGTGCGGCCGTCCTCGCTGATCTGCCGGGCGCCCTCGCCGTCCTCGGGGCCGGGTGCGTACGAGGAGCCCCTGGCGCCGTCGGTGATGACGTAGGGGCTCATCACGCCGGCCACGCCGGGCAGCTTGGCGATCTCACCGAGCGTGACACCCATGCGTAGTTCGATGTCGTCCGCGCGGACGGAGCCGCGTTCGGTGTGCCAGACCACGGTGTCGCTGTCGCCGCTGCGGTCGGGGAAGCCGCTCTCCAGGAGGTCGACGGCGTGGCCTGACTCGGTGCCGGGAGCCTCGTAGTCGTTGGAGTACGACGTCCCGGTCACGACGGCGGCGGTGCCGGTGGCGCCGAGGGCGAGCAGCCACAGGAGTACGACCAGGAGCCGGTGCCTGACGCACCACCGCGCGACTGCTGCCAACGGTCTGCTCCCTGCGTGGTCCCGGAGAGCCAACTCTGACATCGAATCGTGATCGTTTGCCCGTTTGGTGGGGTTCCTCACACAGTGTTGACCTGGCGTTCGATCGATGGGAGCGGTTGATTCCGGTTCAGCCGGAGACGCTCGGCTTCCCGTTCTCGATGTGCCCCATCAGCCGTCGGCGGAAGCCCCGGCCCGCCGTCACCTCGATGTCGTACCACCCGTGCGCGTCGGCGGCCGAGTGCACGACCTGGCGGCTGCGTCCCGGCTTGACCGTGAACTCGCGCTTCCAGTCGCCCAGATCGGCCTCGTCGGCGTACCCGAGCGAGCGCACCGTGAAGATGACGGGCAGATCACCCTCATTACGGAGGGTGAGATGCAGGTCGCGGTCGTGGTGGTCGACGGACGAGGTGACCTCGGCGCCGCGACCGGCGACGGGGCCCGCGAACTCGCGGCGGAAGCCGTTGGGTCCGGTGATCGTGAAGCGGTACGCGTCGCCGGTCAGGGGCACCGTCCACTGCGACGTGCCCCTCACGTCCCGGTGCTGCGGGACGTCGAACTCACCGGCGTACGGATAGAGCGCGAAGTGGGCGCTCGACCGCCCCGTGTTGCGCAGTTCGAGCCGCAGGGCCCGCGCCCCGGCGCGGCCGGCCACGAGGCGGCCGTAGGCGTCCGGCTGGTACGGCAGGGGGCGGGCGGGCCGCGCGCCGGGCTCCTGCACGGGCATCCGCTGCACGGCCGGCGGCACCGGGCGCCAGCGCCCCGTGAACGGCGGGACGGGGCCCGGCTGCTCGACGTCGGGCCGCGGCCTGCCCCGTCCGAAATCGAAGGCGGACGTCAGATCGCCGCTGACGGCACGCCGCCACGGCGTGATGTTGGGCTCCTTCACACCGGTCCACCTCTCCAGGAAGCGGACGACCGAGGTGTGGTCGAAGACCTGCGAGCACACGTAGCCGCCGACGGTCCAGGGCGAGACGACGAGCAGCGGCACACGGATGCCGAGCCCCGTGGGGCGGCCCTCCCAGCGCTCGTCGGCGTCGTCCACGGGCGGCACGGGGGGCGGGACGTGGTCGAAGAACCCGTCGTTCTCGTCGTAGTTGATCAGTACGACCGTGTGCCGCCAGACGTCCGGGTGCGCGCCCAGCGCGTCGAGCACCTGGTAGACGAGGCCGGCGCTGGCGACCGGCGAGGACGCGCCGGGGTGCTCGGAGTCGACGGCGGAGGGCACCAGGTACGACACCTCGGGCAGCGTGCCCGCCGCCACGTCGGCGCGGAACGACGCGGCGAGGGTGCCGGACTCGACGCGCCGCAGCCCGCGCTCGAAGAGCGACCGCTCGTGGGCGGTGAGGGCCGCGACGCCCTCGTCCAGCGCGGCGAGCAGCCGGGCCCGTACGGCGGTGTCGTCGGTGTCGCGCACGGCGGCGTAGAAGGCTTCCATGTACGTGAAGCCGCCGCCTCCCTCGATCTCACGTGCCGGGGCGAGCGCCTTGTGCGCGATCTTCTTGAAGGAGGTGAAGAACTCGATGTTGTTGTCGGTGAAGTTCTCCCACTCCGCGTACGTCTTCCAGCTCCGCCCGGCCTTCTCCAGCCGCTCGGCGTACGTGGGCCACGCGTAGCCGGGATGGGTGCCCTCGGCGTACGCGTCGTTCCCGACGGCGCGCCGCCCGTCCGCCTCGTAGCCGGTCCAGCCGCTCCACAGGTGGTTGCGGTTGGGGCTGGTCGAGGTGTGGATGGACGAGTGGTAGGCGTCGCAGACGGTGAAGGTGTCGGCCAGCTCGTAGTGCAGCGGGATGTCGGCGCGGTCGTAGTACGCCATGGTGGCGGCGGTCTTGGCGGAGACCCAGCCGTCCATCCAGCCGTTGTTCCACGCCTTGGCGCCACCGTTCCAGGAGTGGTCGAGGTCGCCTATGTACTGAAGGTCCTTGCTCTGCGCCTCGGCGGCCTCGCGTACGGGGAACGGCAGGACGGTGCCGCCGCCGACGGCGCCCGGCTGTTCGAACACCGGGCGGCCGGCGGGCAGTTCCACCGCGTTGCGGTCCCCGAAGCCCCGTACGCCGCGCAGCGTGCCGAAGTAGTGGTCGAACGACCGGTTCTCCTGCATGAGCACCACGACATGCCGGACGGCGTCCAGTCCCCCGGCCGGCGCCTCGGCGGCGATGGCGGCCCGCAGGGACGGCGGCAGTACGGAACCCGCCGCCGCGGCACCGACGGCGCCGCCGCCGAGCGCGAACAGCCGTCGCCGTGAAATGTCAGTGGCCAAGAGATCCTCCCAAGTCAAGTGGTACGGCCCGGAAGCTAGCCACCGTAGGTGGCGACGGGAAGACCCAGGGGCGGCCCGGCGATGAACGTCCGAGAGTCGCCCCCGTCCGGGCCGCCCCGCGCGCGTGCCGGAGGTGCGAGTCCGGGCGGATCCATGGCGGTCGGACGCCCCGTGCCGCAAGCTGGAGCCCGCCCTCCTCGCGGGCTCCACGCGGATGCGACCGACCATCGGACACGTGAGCCCTGAGCCGGTGACCCCATGACCCGCCAATCCATGATCACGACAGGGACAGCCTGCCCATGAACGTCACCGTGTTCGGCGCCACCGGGCGTACCGGACAAGCCTTCCTCGCCTCCGCCGCGCGCGCCGGGCACCGCACCACCGCACAGGTGCGGGAACCGTCGCGGCTGGGCGACGCCCCCGTCGACCGGGTGGTGACCGGCAGCCCCTTCGACGAGAGCGCCGTGACCGACGCCCTCACCGGCGCCGACGCGGCGGTGATCGCCTTCGGCCTCAAGGGCAACCGGACGACGCCGCTGTACTCACGCGGCACCGAACTCGTCGTGGACGCGATGCGGAAGCTGGCCGTACGGCGGCTGATCGTCGTCTCGGAGGCCGGATACGGCTCCCACGTACGCGGCCTCTCGGGCCGTACCATCGCCGCCCTCTACCGCGCGACGGCCCGCCCCCTCCTGCGGGAGCGGGAGGCCCAGGACGCGGTGATCCTCACCAGTGGCCTGGAATGGACGGTCGTACGGTCCGGGGTGCTGCACCACGGGCCGGCCCGCGGCAACCGCCCCCGCTCCTTCACGCCGCACCGGGGCCTCGCGCCCCGCACGACCTACGCGGACCTCGCCGACCTCGTCCTGGACGCGCTGGACGACCCGGCGACGTACGGCCGGGACCTGTACCCGTAGGGCGTACCGCGGACGCTCAGGGCCCCTGCTGAACGACCTCGCGCAGATCCTTCGCGTAGTGGCTGATCGCGCGCCGGTACGACCGCACGCCCGGGTCCTCGCTGGTCGTGGCCAGCAGCTCCAGCAGGATCCGCATCGCGTCGTCGTGCCGCTCGGTGTTGAACAGCGCCATCGCGAGGAAGGTCCGCAGAGCGCCGTCGTCGGGAAACTCGGCCAGCCCGCCCCGTAGCGTCTCGACGGCCTTCTCGTACCGGCCGAGGATCCGGAACGTGCTGCCGAGACCCACCAGTGCGCCGAGCCGGTCCTCCGCCGAGAGGCCCGTTCCGGCCAACGCGCCTTCGTAGTAGGCGACGGCCTCCGCCTCCAGGCCGAGGGCGTCGTGGGTCCAGGCGGTCTGATAGGCCACCTCGGCGTCGTCCGGATGCCGGGCGGCGAGAGCCACCAGCCGCTCCCGGGCCTGTTCCGCTTCCCCGCGTGTGCGCAGTTCGACGGCTTCGGCCAGCAGCTCGTCCCTGCTCGCTGTGTCCATGCGGGAATTGTCGCACCGGGGCCCCCGGCCCCCGGCTCCGGTGCCCTGCCCCGACGCTCAGCCCCGGTACGGCCACACCAGCAGGACCGGGCACGGCGCGTGGTCGACCACGAAGCGGGACTCCGGGCCGAGGCTGTGCGGGCCCGGCCGGTCGCGGTCACCGTCGCGCGCGCAGATCAGCAGGTCCGCGTCCGCCGCCGCGCGGACGACCTCCTCCTGGGGACGGCCGTGCCGGTCGAGCAGTTCGCAGGGCCTGCCGAGCCGGTGCGCCGCCTTCTCCAGGAGGTCGGCGCCCGCCGCGCCCGAGAGCGCCTCCAGTCTGCTGCCGGGGTCGCGTTCGGGTCCGTGGCCACGGCCGAGAAGCCCCGCGTACGCGCGGTGCGCCTCGGCGGCGATCCGGTCGTCGCCGACGTGCAGCAGGACGACATGGTCGTCGGGGGCCCTGTCACGCGCCGCGTCGACGCAGGCGGGCCAGGTCGACGGACTGATCCACACGAGGGCGGTTGTCTTCACGTCACTCACAACTGGAGCGTGCCCCACAGGGCAACGGTCGAAGCGATCAGCGTCGCGGGCACGGTGAGCAGACCGAGCCGGGTGAACTGCCCCAACGAGGGCGCGGAGTCGTGTTCGTGCAGGACACGGCGCCACAGCAGGGTGGCGAGCGAACCGACGTATGTGAGGTTGGGTCCCAGATTCACCCCGATGAGCGCGGCGAGTACGGGGCCCGGTCCCGCGGGCGCGACGACGGGCAGCAGGGCGAGGATCGCGGGCAGGTTGTTGATCAGATTGGCCAGGACGGCGGCCACGGCGGCGATCGCGAGCAGGGTGGTGAGGGATTCGCCGGCCGGGAGGATCCGGCTGATCCCGGTGTCCAGGCCGTTGTCGACGACGGCCTTGACGACGATGCCCAGTGCGAGCACGAAGAGGCAGAAGAGCGGGGACGCGGCGCGGAACAGCGCGGGAAGCGTGGTGCGTCGCCGCCGCAGCGCGCGGGCGGCGAGCACGGCCGTACCGACGAAGGCCGCCCAGAGCGGTTCGATGCCGATCAGTGAGGTGACGGCGAACGCGACGAGTGTCAGGCCGAGGACGACGAGCGTGAACGTCGGTACGGTGCGCGGCTCGGCCTCCTTGGGAGGGTGCGCCCCGACGGCCAGGTCGGCGGCGAAGAAGCGGCGCAGGACGACGTACTCGACGGCGATCGCGGCCAGCCACGGCAGCGCCATGAGCACCGCGAAGCGGGTGAAGGACAGGCCGCTGGCGGTGAACGCGAGGAGGTTGGTGAGGTTGGAGACGGGGAGCAGCAGCGACGCGGAGTTCGCGAGGTGGGTGCAGGCGTAGACGTGCGGGCGGGGGTGGGCTCCGACGCGGCTCGCGGTCACGAAGACGACGGGCGTCAGGAGGACGACGGTGGCGTCGAGGCTGAGTACGGCGGTGGTGACGGCGGCGACGCCGAACACGCCGCCGAGCAGTCGGCGCGGGTGCCCGCCGCAGAAGCGGGCGACGAGGTCGCCGGCCGCGTCGAACAGGCCGTCGTCGTCGCAGAGTTGGGCGAGCACCAGAATCGCGGCGAGGAACCCGACGACGGGCAGGAGCGTGTGCGTCTGCTCCCAGGCGTCGGCGGGTGACACGGCGCCGAGTACGACGACGAGCCCGGCGGCCGGCAGGGCGGCGACGGCTTCGGGCAGACCTCTCGGTCGCGCGACGGCGAAGGCGAGTACGCCGAGGAGCAGCCCGACGGACACGATCTCGGCGGCGAGGCTGTTCACGGGGCGGCGCCAGGTTCTGGTGGGCGGACGGAGGATTCACGCGCGCCGCGCACCCGCGCGACGCCCGCCAAACCTAAGGCCCGCGCGGGGGTCTGCCCGGCAACGCCCCCCGAGTCGCCCCTGCCCGGGCCGCCGTTGCGGGGCCGGCGCCCCCGGGC
>NZ_JBHUZM010000215.1:0-9251 GCF_042667665.1 Streptomyces sp. NPDC057307
GGGACTACGGTCCGCCCGGCGACCGACGGCGACGACGGCAGCCCGCCGATCGGCGCCCGCCCGGCAACCGAGGCCAGGGCGACCGAGAACGGACGCCGGAGGTCAGGCCGTCGAGCCGTCCTCCTGCTCGCGCTCCACCTGCTCGTTCCACTCGCGCTTGACCGCACGCCACGCCTCGTCGTCCTGGCCCAGCCGCCAGTAGCCCGAGATCGACAGCCGCTCACGCGGGATCTGCCGGTCGTGCCGCAGGTGGCGGCGCAGCTCCTTCACGAAACCGGCCTCGCCGTGCACGAAGGCGTGCACGTCGCCGGCGGGGAAGTCCAGCGCCCGTACGGCGGCGACCAGTGCCTCGCCGACCGGCCGGCTCCCGCGGTGCAGCCAGACCACCTCGGCGCCGGCGGGGGCGGCGATCTTCTGCTCCTCGTCGGCCCCTTCGACCTCGATGAACACATAGATCCTGGAGTCCTCGGGAGCCTGCTCGACCGACGCGGCGATCGCGGGCAGCGCGCTCTCGTCTCCGACGAACAGATGCCAGTCGGCGGCCGGGTCGGGGGCGTACGACCCGCCGGGGCCGAGGAACAGCACCGTCTCGCCGGGCCGCGCGGCGGCCGCCCAAGGCCCCGCCAGACCCTCGTCGCCGTGCACCACGAAGTCGATCGTGATCTCCCCGGCGGCCCGGTTCCACTCGCGCACCGTGTACGTACGGGTCGCGGGCCACTGCTCGCGCGGGAAGTCCTCGCGGACGCGGTCCATGTCGAACGGCTCGGGATAGCTGACGCCCTCGGGGGCGAAGAGCAGCTTGACGTAATGGTCGGTGAACTCGCCCGCTTCGAGCCCGGCGGGTCCGTCGCCGCCGAGAACCAGGCGCACCATGTGCGGCGTGATGCGCTGGCTGCGCACCACCCGTGCCTCGTGGACCTTCGGTGACTTGCGGGCCTGCTGTGCTGCCACGGCGTTTCCCCTGACTGTTGCGGCACACGACCGCGGCTCTGCGGTCGTGCAATGCTTAGGTTTACCTAACGTCAAGCCTACCGGGGCCGTCCAGGTAGTCCGTGAGAGTCGCTGAAGTGCAGGTCAGAGCCTCAACGTCCGTGCTCTCACCGGCAGTCCGTGAGATGCACGTGAGATGCACAGGGCGTTGGCGCCTGAGACGTCAGAAGGGCCGGGGAGGTCTCCCCGGCCCTTCTCGTGCTCCTCGGCCGTCTGAGGGCCGTACAGGGCTTCCTAGCCCGTACGGACCGCCTCACGCAGTCGCGCCCAGTCAACTTCGTTCAAGTCGTTCGTGCTCACGCTGAAGGCCAGCTCGGAGCGTGCCCAGTGCGACCACGTCTCCAGGTTGGTCCGGCGCCCTGCCTCGTGCTTCGCCTCGTCCCGCAGTCCGCCATCCGACTCCAAGAGGAGCTGCGCGGCGCGGTCGGTGTAGTCGGTCATGGGGCAAAAATACCCGTAGCGCGAGTGCTGCCGCATCGGTTCGGAGGTAGAGGGAGAGGGCGCTTCTGGGACAGCAGAACGCCCCCGCTGTCGGAGCGGGGGCGTTCACTGGCCGGCGCCTTTGGGCTGGGGAGCGTCGACCAGGGTCTAGGGGGTCAGAGTCGACCGGTGAATGCCAGCCACGGGATGGCGGTCACGATGCCAACGCCCACCAGCATTGCCAGCGACCAGAGCATCCGGCCAAGGGTGCGTTCGATCATCGCGGACCCCATCCGATTGCGTCGCGGAGCGCTTGAACCTTCGACAGAAGCTTGTCGGCGACCCCGCAGTACGCGTACGACGTCCCGCAGTCAGGGCATCTCCCTGCGTGGTCCAGATAGGCGTTCCATGCCTTCTCTTCCTGGCTTTCAAGCTCCTGGACGACGCTCATTCGGTGGCCCCCAGAGCCCGCTTAGCGGCTGCGTTGGTGGCTGCGATGTTGGCGCCCGTGCCACAGATCACGCCAGGCGTCCGGCACGGGACACACCGCATCTGGTGGGTTTCCAGGTCACGCTCCGACCGGTCCACGGCAGCCCGGAGAGCGAGGCTTTCGTTCGACCCAAGCTCGGGGGCGCTCATGCGTCCACCTGAACCAGTTCACGGGCTTCGCGCCACTCGTCCAGCAACTCATTCCCGCGCCTGCATTCGACCCCGACTGCCCGGCACCCGCAGACCTCAAGGTGTGCCATGTACCGGCCGTGCGCTTCGGTCTCGCAGTACGTCAGGAAGGCCCCCACGCTCATCCTCACGACGACCGTGATGCGGGCATCCATGGCGCCCTGTGCCATCACAGGGAGACCCTGACGCTGGAAGTCGGCCCGGAGATCCAGCGCCTTCGCGATCTCCGCTTTTGCTCGTTTGCTGAGCACGGTTTCCGCTCGTGCTGTGCGGCTAAGGTTCATGTGTCGTCTGCTCCTCGGTGAGCGTCGGCCATGCCCCCGGACCGCCGTGACGCGGTTGCGGGGGTCTTGCGTCTGGCAATGACGCTTCCGTGACAGCAAGTCCCTGCACAGCGGCCCCGAGTAGTCCTCTTCTAGGCCACACTGAGGAGATGCACGGTGAATCTGTGGCCCACATGATCAAGCGGCTACGGCAGTCCAAGAAGTGGACTCAGCCGAAGTTGGCCCGTGAGATGTGCCGTGCGGCTGGTGTGCCTGAGGGCTCACTTACAGCTCAGGACATCTACCGGTACGAGAAGGGCAAGCGCACTCCGCGCGACTGGCTGCCCGCTCTCGCCATAGCTCTTGACGTGCCGATCTCCGAGTTCGAAGCGGCCCTTGCACCGCAGGAACCCCAACCGAAAACGGTCGCCGACTTCCTGCCCGAGGGAGACCCGCTCGAACAGCTCACGACGCGACGGGGCAAGCGGGTCGGGATGCTGGACGTCACGGATCTCGCTGGACGCATCCACGGCCTACGCCTGGCCGATGACGTGATGGCCGGGGGAGACCTCATTGCGCCCGCTCTCCGGGAGCTTCGCTCTGCGGTGAAGCTCTTCCGGGAGGGCAGCCACACCGAGGAGATCGGGCGCGCGCTGCTCTCGCAGATCGGTGAGTTGTCACAGATCGCGGGTTGGATCGCTGCGGACGCCGGACAGCAGGCTGAGGCAGAACGTATCTACCAACTCGGTCTGAGTGCGGCGAAGCAGGCTGACGACGTGACTGGGGTCGGGAATCTGGCCGGCTCACTGGCCTACATGTGGAGCAACAACGGCCAGGCGGAGAAGGCTGTTGACTTGGCGCGTGCAGGGCTGTCGGACGACGCACCACCAAAGGCCCGTGCTCTGCACTGGGACCGCGTGGCATGGGCGCACACACAGGCTGAGCAAGCCACGCCGGCTATCGCCGCACTCGGAGAAGCGCGCGAGGCACTGACCGAGGATCAGGGGGACAACCCCCCGTTCCTCTACTGGGTGTCGCAAGACGAACTGACCGTGATGGAAGCGCGGGTGTACACGGAGCTTCACCGGCCGCTCAGAGCCGTTCCGATCCTTACCAAGGTGCTCGACCGGTACGACCCCACACGCACGCGAGAACTCGCTCTGTACCTCTCGTGGCTGGCAGTCGCGTACGTTGATG
This sequence comes from Streptomyces sp. NPDC057307, assembly GCF_042667665.1. Lineage (NCBI taxonomy): Bacteria > Bacillati > Actinomycetota > Actinomycetes > Kitasatosporales > Streptomycetaceae > Streptomyces > Streptomyces sp. NPDC057307. Next base: position 3,549 of record NZ_JBHUZM010000215.1, read on the forward strand.
CCAATGAGCCGGAAGAGGCCGCAGCGACCGCAGCACGGGTCATTTCGATGTCTGCTGACATCTCCAGTGACCGCACGGCGGAACGGGTCAAGGTTGTCGTGGAGCGGTTGCGGGAGTACGACGACGTACCCGAAGTGCGAGAGGTGCTAGACAGCGTCGCAGCGTAGGCATGCGAAAGGGCCCCAACCTCACGGATGGGGCCCTTCTCTATGCTCGGGGTCGAACTTGCCTCTCCTTGAGGGGCACTAACTCTTTCCCTTTGCTCTTCTGCATGTAGTGAGCCACACAGAGCCCGTAGGACTGCGCCTTGCGCTCGCAGCCCTCGAAAGAACAGAGGACTTCTGCGGCATCCTTCTTCTTTTCGAGAGCTTCCGCGTCTTCTTTGGTCCAGGGCTTCAGACGGCTACGGTGCCAACGATTTGTTTTCCTGTCTGTCTCGTACGGGTTCCCCATGGTGGCGAGACGATCGTAATCATGGGCCAAGGAGGCATAGGCAGGCGCCTGGTTCCTTCCTGTACGGATCCCTTCATTGAGTCCCCCGAAGATCCCGTCACCCTCCTTGGCGGTAGTCGCTGCCTTTAAGCATAAGAGGCGAATAGGGCACTCGTTGAAGCAGACATCGGTAGCTCTTGCTGCGGGTTGGGTCCAGGATGGTGCGAACCAGTCGTCATAATCCATCTCGCCTGTCTCGCATAACTCGGCACAGCGAGCCTCTTTGGTCCACTTGCTGCCTAAGCTGTCCGCTACTCGGTCTGCCTTTCCATACTCAAGTTCTAAATCCTCTTCCAAGCTAAGTCGCCTCTTGTCCTTGCTGAATAAATTGGTGAGGTCTTCCTCGGGCTCGATCTCCTCGGGCCAGTCATAATCAATGTCGGTCATCGGGCGCCCCCTGAGAGGACCGTGGCCAGAAGGTGCGCCATCATCTCAATCTCTTCAGGGGTGAGGTCGCCCGGTAAATGGTTCTCCAGTACGGCCTCGGCATCTTGCCTATATAAGTCGTTCTCGTTCATGCTGCTGTGTCTCCTGTCTGCCCTCCGGTGTGTGTTGGTTACGCGAGATCGCCCTTAGCGCGGTGCATGTCCTCGTGGGCCTGGATACCCTTTGCGCCGTACTGATCGGCACTCCAGATGTTGCCCCCGAAGACGCTCTTCGTCGGGTTGCAGATGACGCAGACCTGGACGAATTCCCCGTCCATGAAGGTGGGAGTAGTTGCGTAGGTTGGGCGTGTGTTGCTGTCCATCGAGTACTCCGTGTGTGTGTTAGTGCAGTGGTGTTTCTCCTTGGGTCGCCTTATCCCGGCTCTATCCTTGGTACTAATCCCATTTTACAGGATGATGATCATGCCGTGAGAGCCTAGTCGAAGGACTGGAAAGACATGTGCCGGCTCTCGGAAACGGGTAGGGAGACCGCCCACCTTCGTAGGCGGTCCCTGTGCTGGCTCACTCCCAAGAAGGGGCAGTCAGCTTGTATCGGACGGTCGGCTTTCCACCCTTGGGGGTGGTTCCGCTCATCCCATGGTCGACGCATACCTGACCCTTGTGTTCCAGACGTTCGAGACCGACACCGAAAGCACTCTGAGAAACGGCGATACCCGTTCCGGTGCCCTGGTACCACGTATAGATCTCTCGGGCGTTCGCGGACTTGTCCAGGGTTTCGAGAGCACGGATGACCTGGCTTTCGATGTACTCCAGACGCTTGTTACCGGAAAGGTTCCCCTTCTCGGTTGCCTCATCCTCCAGCTTGGTAAGGGTCTTCTGACCCTGCACGCGGGACGCAGTGACGGTTAGCTTGCCGTTGGGGTCAGACTCGTACGTGATGTACGCGGCGGTCTTGTTGATCTCCCCGGCACCGCAAGGGTTGTCCTTGCGGAGAACCAATTCAGAGAGTCCGGTCTGACCCTTGGCAGGGGTCTTCCTGGACTTGATTTCGTACAAGGCACCCTGAGTCGCATCGAACTTGCGCTTAGACCCTGACTGCCTCTCCGTGTTCTCGTGTCCGATGTGGTCGACGTAGACAGCAGCGGCCCCGTGTCGGGTGAACGGCGCAAGGTAGGTGCTGAATGCCGAGTCCGTGCCGCCGGGGTCATTCGGGTTGAGCCCGAGGGACCCAATGGCAGGGGTAAGAGCGTCCAGCGTGACGAGAGTTGTCCGGCTCAGAACCTCGGGGGTGATGTGCTTCTCATAGTCAGCCACGGAGCGAAGAACAGTGAAGCTGTTCCGAATGGCGTCGAGTTCGGCGCCGTTCTGGACGAGACGCAGGACGATTCGCTTGGTCGAGTTGTTGTCGAACTCCCAGTGAATCACCGCGTTTCCGGAGTTCAGCTCTCGGGCCTGGACGGATGCGAGATAGATGGACTTTCCCGCACCGCCTCCACCGTAGATACCGTTGATCAATCCCGCGTAGAACAGACCGTGTTCGTCATCGGCCACGAAACCGACCTCGGGGAACTCGTCGGCATCCCCGGCAAGGATTGCGTCCAGCGCATCCCCGACGCTCTGATCCTCTAAGCCCTTAGCTTGCTCCGCAGCGAATAGCGCTTTGGCCTCGGTCTCAGCACGCATAAAGGCAAGCTTCTCAGCCACCATTTGGTCATGCCGTGCCTGAGCAGAACTGACAGGAGTATCAACAGCGGCCTCGGATGATGTGGGCTTCAGGCTGAGACCGCACCAGCAACTCGTCTCGGGATCTCCGGACTTCTTGGCTACGGACCCCTCGATCAGACGGCGCCATTCGGCATTGTGTAGATCCTCGTCTGAGTCCCTTGTGGCGGAGACGGAGATGAATACCCCATAGAGTTCCTGTAAGGCCGTTACAGCCCCACTGTGGCCTTCATGAGCTAGGTGAATAAGGCTGTCCGTACCCTTGAGTGCAGCGTGGTGGACGTCCAGGCCGTAGGAGTGGCGGTTAAGGATGTAGTCCTTGGCCTTGACCAACTGAGCAGCCATTTCTAGGCATGGCTCGCCCTCAGCCTCAGCACGGGACACAAGCCAGTCGCTTACCTCGGTCCATGCCATGTCCTTTCGAGCGGGACGGGCGAGACGACGAACACCACCTGTGATCTTCTTGACCGCAGCGTCAGGGAGGACAAATACGATGTCCTCGGGAGACGGAATGCAGTCAGATGGAGTGCTGACTACTCCGGGCTTGAACCACTCATACTGTCGGCCCGTATCCGGGTGAATGCTGGGGAAGACGACAGCGTGACGGTGGCCGTATCGGATAATTTCGATATCCGCATCCAACTTGCTTGGCCATTCAAGCCCCTTGGGGACTCGGACTAAGCGCTGTCCACGAGAGCGAGGGTTCTCACGGCTGGACGAGATCCAGCACTGTGCATCGACTTCGTTGCAGTCGACCCCGAGGGAATCCCAGAATTCGAACCACTGCGTGTACCCCTCCTTATCCTTCTCCTTGTCGGTGTCGACGTCGAAGAGGATGAACTCGCTGTCGGCGACAAGGGCTAGCGTGATGTTGTATTCGGGCTTCTGTCGAGCCCACTGGTTGTACTGCTCTGCGGTCGCAATGGCTGTGGAGTAGCCAGTGAACCCCACGGGTAGATCCTGGCTCTTTCCCTTGACGGGAAGGATGTTGAAGTCATCTGTCCATCCGGCCTGGATGTATAAGCTCTGGGCTTCGGGATATAACATGGCGTGTAACCTCTTTCGTGGTGAATCGCCAATGGTTAGCGAGTGTTTGTTTTGGAGTTTGGTAGCTGTAGCTCTCGACCGAGGATGACGCACATAAGCTCTCCATCCGAGATCTCAAGCTCTCGCGCCCTCTTACGGATCGCATCTGCGAGCCACCTTTCACAGCGAAAAGTCTTGCTCACGGTTTTAGCCATGGGGGTTCTCCCTGAGGTTTGTCTTACATGTTTGGGCGTAAAAGATGCCCAGCGATGAGCTGGGTTCTGGGGTGTTTCCTTAATTCTCCCACGGAGTCAGAATCCCGTGAGAGGCAGCGCGTTTGGAGTGTCCGACGCTGATTGGGGAGGGAGTGAACCCCCGTGCTTACATCACGGGGGTTCTGTCATCCCCTAGTAGAAAGGAACCGAGGTGGGTCACTGCGGGTGTCCGCCCACTACCGACCTCTTGATATCTATTATCGCATGGCCCTGGATTCCCATATGCGGCTAGTCGTCAACCGTAGTTGACAGGCTTTGAAGGGCTCTAATCGGGGCCCTGCTCCTGATATCTTCAGCGCACGGCTAGAGGGCAGGGGAGATACAGAGCATGGCGACGAAAGCGACTCCGGTCACCGAGGCGGAGAAGGGGCAGCCCGGAGTCCGTGAGACGACGACGTTCGTGGAGGGGTTCGGAGACGTGACGGTGTTCGTGCGCGTCGAGCTGGTGGACGACGTCGACCCGTCGCTGACCGAGGACGTCCAGACCGTGCGGCTTCTGGTGCCCGACGAAGACGACGTAGAAGGCGAGCGGTACCTGACGTACGAGACGCGTGAGGTCGACCTGAGCCGGCCCAGTCTCGCGAGGCTGATGGAAGCGCTCGAACCCTTTGCGTCGGTCTCCCGCGCGGTCGCTGAGCCCGCTCCTGTGTCGTCTGGTGCTCAGGTCTCCCGGAAGCGTGCCGAGGTCGCACGGGGCAACCTGAGGCGTTCGACCAACCCGGAGCGCACGGCCTGGACCAGGCGCGCGAAAGCGTGGCTGAGGGCTCAGGGGCACGACATCCCCGACAAGGGCCGCGTGAAGGCCGACTTGGCAGCCCAGTACGAAGCGGCACATCCCAACGACCCTCAGCCGAGCTGACCGGAGGATGCAGTGAGCCACTACCCGGACGCCCGGAAGCACCTTGGAGAAGACATTGCTTCGGAGTACGGCCGTGCCTACGCGGTCGTACTCGGGAACATGGTGGGCTTGCGTCTTCGGGCAGCCAACTTCCCCAAGACGAAGCAGAAGTCATTGCTGGCGGAGACAGCGGGCATGCGCCGTGCGCTGCTGATCATCTTGGGAGTTGACGGAGAACTCTCGGAAGAGAACGCAAGCGCTGTGGTCAAGCTTCACGTCACGCAATGGGAAGCGGCGACGGCCGAGGACGAGGAAGCGATGGAGTCGGCGAGCTAGCCGGCGCTGCTGCATGTGACGGGTCGACCTCGGGCAGGGTGGTCTCATGTCGAATCCTGAGATGGTGCCCGTGCCGGACATCAGCCCCAACACCCGCGTGGCCATGGGCGAATGGCTGGCCGATCCGACCCCGCCCGACCGACTGCTGACCGAGGGCGAGATCAAGGTGCTCGTGGTCTTAGCCACGACTGCCGGGGGGATGGTGCCGGACCTCAAGCCGTACGCCGATGATGTCCTGGCCCGACTGGTCGCGAAGGTCGAGGACTGGACTTGAGCCTGAGCCCCTGGACGCCGTTGTACGGACGCGTGAGCGCGTGGTGGCCCCGTTGGGCCCCGAACGGCTCAGAGGCTCACACGTCCGTATCCTGAGGCTTCCGGGGGCGGGTGGAAGCGCTTGACTGGCCCCGGACATCAGACAGCCCCGGTTGTGTGGCAACCGGGGCTTCTGTGCGTCTGTGCCGGGTGGAACTTGAGGAAGGAGCGACGCTCCTTCGCGCTCTCTTCCCGACACATAAAACTTGAGGGCCTGACGCAGGGGTGGGGCAACTTATACGCGTCAAGGCGCTACCTTGGTCGTGGGGGGGGGGGGATAGAAAACACAACACCCCCAAAAAGACAAAATAGACAA
>NZ_JBHUZM010000216.1:0-9217 GCF_042667665.1 Streptomyces sp. NPDC057307
GTCAAGCGCCCGGCAAGGCGCTTGAGGGCGGGCCGACCACAGCACCCCTCAGGCGCGGACCGCCGACAGGGCCTTGTCGAGCGCCCGCAGGAAACGGTCCGTCGTCGTCCGGTCCCGTACCGCGAGCCGCAGCCACCGCGGGCCGAGCCCCGGGAACGTGTCGCCGCGCCGCGCCGCGAACCCCAGGGCGCGCAGGTGCTCCCGTACGGAGTCGGCCGACTCCATCCGTACGAGGACGAACGGCCCCGCCGCCGGCTCCACGGCGCGCACCCCCTCGAACTCGGCCAGCCCGGCCAGCAGATGGGCCCGGTCCGCCGCCGTACGCCGTGCGGCCGCCCCGGCCTCCGCGAGCGCGGCGGGTGCCATGCACGCATCGGCGGCGGCCAGCGCGGGCGTCGAGACCGCCCAGAGCGGCTGGGCGGCCGCGAGCGCCGTGACGGTCGCCGGATCCGCCAGGACGTAACCGATCCGCAGACCGGCCAGCCCCCACGTCTTGGTCAGGCTGCGCAGCACCACGAGCCCCGGCACGTCCCGGCGCCCCGCCAGGGCCTCCGGCTCCCCGGGCACCGCGTCCATGAACGCCTCGTCCACCACCAGCGTCCGCCCCGGACGCGCCAGCCGGCGGAGGTCGTCCGCCGGGTGCAGCACCGACGTCGGGTTCGTCGGATTGCCGACCACCACCAGATCCGCGTCCTCGGGGACGGCGGCCGGATCCAGCCGGAACCCCGCACCGGCGTCGAGCAGCACCCGCCGCACCGTGTGGCCGGCGTCGAGCAGCGCCGCCTCCGGCTCCGTGAACTGCGGATGCACCACCACCGGGCGGCGCGCCGCGACGGCGCGGGCGAGCAGGACGAACGCCTCCGCGACGCCCGCCGTCAGCAGGACGCACTCCACCGGCAGCCCGTGCCGCGCGGCGACGGCGGCCCGCGCCGCGCGCCCGTCCGGATAGGCCGCGAGACCGGTGAGCGACGCGGCGATCCGCTCCCGCAGCCAGTCCGGCGGCGTACCAGGACGGACGTTGACCGCGAGGTCGGTCAACTCCGCGCCGTCGTCCCGTACCTCGGCGTCGCCGTGGTGCCGCAGGTCGTGAGGGCCCACTTCGTGGGCGTCAGCGCGCGTGCGCATGACTGCCGTGGCCGTGGTGGTGCCCGTGGCCGCCGTGGTCGTGCCCGTCGTCGTCCGGGTGGAAGTGCGGCTGCTGCGGCGCCCCCACCTTGTCCTCGAAGCCGGGCAGCGCGACGCGGTAGACGCACGAGTCGCAGTTCATCCGCAGATCGCCCCGGACCGCCTCGTGGTAGCGCTCCATGACCAGGTCCAGCAACTCCTCGGTGGGCCCCACCACATCGGCCGACACCACCTCGGTCTCCGGATGCGCCGCCGCCCACTCGCGCGTCTGCCCCACCACGCGCTCCGGCAGGATCCCGGTGAACAGGAAGTACGGCAGCACCACGATCCGGCGCGCCCCGAGCCGTACACAGCGGTCGAGTCCGCTCGGCAGGTCCGGCGCGGCCAGTGACACGAAGGCCGTCTCCACGCCCGCGTAACCGCGACCCTCCCAAAGAAGGCGCGCCGCCTTCAGGACCTCCGCGTTGGCGTCGGGGTCGGTCGAGCCGCGCCCCACGAGCAGCACGGTCACCTCGGACCTGTCGCCGTCGTGGCCCGTCAGCTTCGCCGACGCCTCGTCCAGGCGCCGTTCGAGGACCGTGAGCAGCCCCGGGTGCGGGCCCAGGGGACGGCCGTAGGTGTACGAGATCCCCGGGTGGCGCTCCTTCTCGCGCTTCAGCGCGGCCGGTATGTCGCCCTTGGCGTGCCCGGCGGACACCAGCATCAGCGGGACGGCGGCGAACCGTGTGACGCCGCGCTCGACGAGTTCGGCGACGGCGTCCCCGATGGGCGGCGCCGACAGCTCGATGAAGCCCCCGGCGACGGGCAGTTCGGGGTGGCGCCTGCCCAACTCCCTTACGAACTCCCGGAAGGCCTCGGCGCCCCCGGCGTCCCTGGTGCCGTGGCCGGCGATGAGCAGTGCGGGTCGAGGGGTGGTCACGCGTTCTCCTTGGCGAGCTGGTGCGGGTGGGGCGGGTCGTACGGGTGGTAGAGCAGGGCGTTGAGCGCGGCGGCGGCAACGGCGGAGCCGCCCTTCTCCGAGATGTTGGACACCGCCGGGAGGCCGCTCTCGCGCAGCGCGGCCTTGGACTCGACGGCGCCGACGAAACCGACCGGGAGCCCGATCACGAGCGCCGGAGCGGCGTCCAGGAGCAGCAGCTCCTCCAGTGCGGTGGGCGCGCAGCCGACGACCCAGATCGCGCCGGGCCCGACCTGTTCGTACGCGAGACGCACCGCGTGCGCGGAGCGGGTCAGCCCCGGCCCCGACACCGCCTCCTTGAGACGGCACACCGCGCTGCGGCGGGTGATCCCGGCGGCGACCATCTCCACGTCGGCGACGACGGGCGCCCCCGCGTGCAGCGTGGCGTGCGCGGCGGACAGCGTCGCCTCGTCGCAGACCAGATCCGTCAGATACGCCGGATCGGCCGCCGAGTGGATGACCCGCTCCACGACCGCGCGGGTCAGCGGCGCGAGGTGCGAGGTGTCGACGCGGGCGCGCAGCCTGCGGAAGGACTCCTCCTCGATGGGATGGACGACACGCGCCCGGCCGCCGGTGTCCTGGCTCATCGGGCTCCCTCCGACTGCCACCGGTAGCCCCGTGGCGTCACCATGCGGCCCGCGATCTCACGCGTGGCCGTGTTGCCCACCGTCACCACCGTCATCATGTCCACCGTCGCCGGATCGAGCCGGGCCAGCGTGGTGAGGTGGCTGGTGCCGTCGGGGCGGGACGCGTTGCGTACGACTCCGACGGGCGTCGCCGCCGTACGGTGCTCCGCCAGCAGGGCGAGCGCCTTGGGCAGCTGCCAGTCCCGGCCCCGGCTGCGCGGGTTGTAGAAGGTCACGACGAGGTCGGCCTCGGCCGCCGCGCGGACACGGCGCTCGATGACCTCCCACGGAGTGTGCAGGTCGGACAGGCTGATCGAGACGTGGTCGTGCCCGAGGGGCGCGCCGAGGATCGCGGCGGCGGCGAGCGCGGCGGTCACCCCCGGCACGCCGACCACCTCGATGTCGTCGGCCGCCTCGGCGAGCGCGGGCGACGCCATCGCGTACACGCCCGCGTCGCCGCTGCCGATGAGGGCGACGGCATGGCCCGCCTGGGCCTCCGTCACGGCCGTACGGGCCCGCTCCTCCTCGCGCCCGAGCCCCGACTCGAGCACGCGCGTGCCGGGCCGCAGCAGGTCCCTGATCTGGTCGACGTACTGGTCGAGCCCGACGAGCACCGACGCCCGCCGCAGCTCGGCCGTGGCGCGCGGCGTCAGCAGGTCCCGCGCGCCCGGCCCGAGCCCGACGACGGCGAGCCGCCCGCGCGGGGCCCGGCGCACGACGGCGCAGGTGGCCATCGCGGGCCGCCCCGCAGGGCTGGACTTCCGCTTCGGTACGAGGAGTTCACCGCCCCGCCCGGCGGCGAGCGCGGCGGCCTCGGCGACGGACGGGGTCCCGACGGCCGCGAGCGGCGCGTCCGACGGATTGGGCACGACGATCGCGGCCAGCGCGTCGGCCGGATACGTCCGGAGGGGCACCCCGAACGCGGTGGCCGCCCCGACGACGCCGGGCTCGTCCGCCTTGGCGTCGACGGTCGCCAACTCCGCGACGCTGAGCGCCGAGAGCCCGGCGTCACGCAGGACGTCCAGGACGAGCCCGTACACCTCGTCGACGCCCGCGCCCCGGCTGGCACCGACACCGACGACGAGCGACGGCGGCCGCAGGACGACGTCCGTCGGTCCGAGGGGGACGGCCCGGTCGGTGACGAGGAGCCGCGCGACGCCGTCGCGGGGCGTGCCGTCGTCCGCCGACGTCGGGGCCGGGGCCGTGGCCGGGCCGGGCACCGGCTGCCGCGCGGGCAGGGGCCCGCCTGACGCCCCGGCGGTCGGCCGGTGCGTGGGTGCCTGTGTCGGGTCGTGCGGGACCGCGTCCTGCGGGGCGTCGTCCGAGGGTGCCGGGCCGTCGGCCGACGCCTGCTGGGCGGGCAGGGGCCCGCCGGGCCCGCGCGGTGGAGCAACCTGCGGTGCTCGGGCCCCCGGTGTGCCAGGGGTCGGTTCCGGGGACGTCGCGGCGCCGTTCCGCGCACCGTCGGCCCCACCCGGTGACCCATCGTGCTCGCCCTCGGGCCCGGCCCCAAGAGGCCCACTCGGCCGCACGTTCGGCGGCAGCGGCGGCAGTGGCCACACCGCGTCCGCGCGCAGCGTCACCGGTGCGCCGTCGAGTATCGCGCGCGTCACCGTCGCCACCGCGCCCTCGGCCGGCAGGCCCAGGGTGTCGAGGCCGGGGACGCCCGTGGCGTCCGTCGCCGTGGTGATCACCGGGGTCGCGGCCAGGACGGAACCGATCTCCGTCGCCAGGGAGTTGGCGCCGCCCCCGTGGCCGCCGAGCAGCGACACCGCGTACCGCCCCGCCTCGTCCACGCACACGACGCCCGGGTCCGTCGCCTTGTCGGCCAGCAGCGGGGCCAGCAGCCGTACCGTCGCCCCCGTGGCCAGGAAGCACACCAGCTGTTCGCACTCGGCGAACGCGCGTTCCACCGCCTCGCGCACCGGGCCGTCGTAGACGCGGGTACGGCCCGGCCAGGCCGTGGCCAGGCGGTCGCGGGCCGTGGCGCCCGCCGCCGTCGCGGAGATCAGGCCGATCACTGGGTCGCTCCTCGGGGAGGGTGGGAATCAACGGGGCGGTCGCCCCACAGCAGGAAGACGGGATTCGTGCCCGCGAGCCGGGTCACATCGCCCGGCAGAGGGGCGAGCCGCGCGGAGTGCAGGAGTACGCCGCCGGTGGCGAACCCGGCCTCGGACAGCGCCTCACGCACCGCCGGTACCCGGTCCAGCGCGGCCACCGACACCACGACCGTCCGGCCCGCCCGACGCGCGCACGCCGCGACGACGGCGGGCAGCTCGCGGCCCCCGCCACCGACGAACACGGCGTCCGGATCCGGCAGTCCGGACAGCGCCGCCGGCGCGGACCCGTGCACCGTCTGGACGTCCACGCCGTGCGCCAGGGCGTTGGCCCGGACGCGCTCGACACCGTCGGGCGACTTCTCCACGGCGATCGCCGCCGCGCCGAACCGCGCGCACTCCACGGCCACCGACCCCGAGCCCGCGCCGACGTCCCACACCAGATCGCCCGTCCTCGGCCCGAGCCTCGCCAGTGCCAGCGCCCGCACCTCGAACTTGGTGATCATCGAGTCCCGGTGCGCGAACTCCTCCTCGCCCAGCGCCCAGCGCGCGGGCCCCGGCGCACGGCCGGCCAGCGTGCGGGGCACCGGGGAGTGCGCCCGCGCCCGTACGTCGTCCAGGCACAGCACCACGCTCAGCGGCTCCGGCCAGTCGCGGCCGGCCGCGTCGGCGGGGGACAGGTGCTCGACCCGTTCGCCGTCCGGGTCGCCCAGCGCCGACGCGACGACGAGCGTGCGCGGGAGCCCGGAGTGCGCCAGCGCGGCCCCCAGCTCGGCCGGGCCCGCCCCCGGACCGGTCAGCACGGCCACCTTGGGGTGCGCGCGGCAGACGTTGACCGCTGTACGGAGGTCGCGTCCGTGCGCGCTGACGACGACCGCGTCGTCCCACGGCAGACCGATCCGGGCGAACGCCACGGCGACGGACGGCGCGGCCGGCCGTACGTCGAGCGCCTCCGACCCGAAGCGCCCCGCCAGCGCCCGTACGATCCCGAACAGCCCAGGATCGCCCGAGGCCAGCACCACGACACGGCCGCCGCTCGCGTCGGCACGGTGCCGCGCGATCACGTCCAGCGCCGGTGCGAGCGGCCCGAGCACCACCCGCGAGATCCGCTCCGGCAGCCCGGCCTCCGCCGCGGCCTCTTCAAGATGCCGACGCCCGCCGACGACCAACGTCGCCTCGGACACGGCCCGCAGGGAGTCCGCGGAGAGCGGCGTCCCCGTCCCCGTACCGATGACCGTGATCACCGCGCGGCGCCCCGGGTCCGCTCCTCGCTTGGGGTTTCACGCGATGTCTCGCGCCGAGCCTCGCGCAGCGCCTTGCGGGCCGCCGGGTCCGCCCGCCGGAAGCCGTGGAAGTGCCCCGGGTGGTAGAGGTGCGAGCGCGTCCCCGACGCGGCCAGCGCGGGCCCCACCAGGAACAGCGTGTGCTTCCAGAGCTTGTGCTCCTTGACGGTCTCCTCCAGCGTGCCGAGCGTGCAGCGCACGACCAGCTCCTCCGGCCAGGTCACCTGGTGGGCGACGACGACCGGCGTCGACGTCGGGTAGCCGCCCTCCAGCAGCTCCTGTGTGAGCTGTCCCGACCGCGCGGCCGACAGGAACACCGCCATCGTCGTGCCGTGCCTGGCGAACTCCCGTACCTCCTCACCCGGCGGCATCGGCGTCTTGCCACCACCCAGCCGGGTCAGGATCACGGACTGCGCGACCTCCGGAATCGTCAACTCCCGCCCCGCGACGGCGGCGACGGCGGAGAACGACGAGACCCCCGGCACGATCTCCACCTCCAGACCGAGCGCGTCGCAGCGGTCGGCCTGCTCCTGCGTGCCGCCCCAGAGGGCCGGGTCGCCGGAGTGGATCCGGGCGACCTTCAGCCCGTCGCGCGCCGCCCGTTCGTACACGGCGACGACGTCCTCCAGGGAAAGCGCCGCCGAGTCCAGGATCTCGGCGCCCTCGCGCGCGTGGTCGAGCACCTCGGCCTGCACCAGGCTGGCCGCCCAGATGACGACGTCGGCGGCGGCGATGGCGCGCGCGGCGCGGAAGGTCAGCAGGTCGGCGGCGCCGGGGCCCGCGCCGACGAAGGTCACCTTGCCGGCGGTGGCGGTGGTATCGGTCATGAGCGGCGGTCCTCGCGGGTCAACGGGGCGGGGGAGCGGAAGGGGTGAACGTCAACGTGCGGACCGGGGGTCCGATCGGCTAGCAAGGGCGCATGGCGGTGATCGTCGCGCTCGGCGCGTTCCTCATGACGCTCTTCGGCGGCTGGACGGCGCAGCGCGTCACCGACCGCCGCCATCTCGTACTCGGTCTGGCCGGCGGGCTGATGCTCGGCGTGGTCGGCCTCGAACTGCTGCCCGAGGCCATGGAGGTGGCGGGCGAGGACTTCCTCGGCGTCCACCAGGCACTCCTGCTGTTCGTCGGCGGATTCCTCTTCGCGCACGTCGTGGAGCGCCTGCTGGCCGTACGGCGCGCCGCACACGGCGCGGCGGACGCCGACGACCCGCACGGGCACGGCCGGGACGCCGGACGGCCCGAACGCGCGCCCGAGGTGGGCCTGACGGCGGCGTCGGCGATGGTCGTGCACAGCCTGATGGACGGCATCGCGCTCGGCGCCGCGTTCCAGGTCGGCGGCGGCATCGGCGCGACCGTCGCGCTCGCCGTCATCACCCACGACTTCGCCGACGGCTTCAACACGTACACGCTCACCAGCCTCTACGGGAACGACCGCCGCAGGGCCTTCGCGATGCTCTTCGCCGACGCGGTCGCCCCCGTCGTCGGCGCGGCCTCCACGCTGCTGTTCACCCTTCCGGAGGAACTGCTCGGCAGCTATCTCGGCTTCTTCGGCGGCGCCCTGCTGTATCTGGCCGCCGCCGAGATCCTTCCCGAGGCGCACCACGACCACCCGGCGCTGTCGACACTGCTGTGCACCGTCGGCGGCGTGGGCTTCATCTGGCTGGTGGTGGCGCTGGCCGGCTGACACGCACCGGTCCGCGAGCGACGCGCTCACAGCTTGCCCCCGCGCCCGCCGTCGCGCCGCGCGGGCGCGATGAGCGTCGAGAGGTACGGCAGCGTCCCCCGCTCCAGCTCGGAGGCGGGCCGGATCGACTCCTCCGGCAGCCCGAGCGCCGACCCCCACACCGCGCCCTCCGTACGACCCGTCTCCCGCAGCGCCGTCGCGACCTCGCCCGCCAGCCGTCCGAACTTGTACGCCACGACGGTGCCCGGGCCGTCCAGAGCGTCCTTCAGTACGGAGGCGCCCGCCGTCACCGGCACCAGCGTCAACGGCTCGGTGCCCTCGGTCAGTACGGCGCCGCTGCGCGCCGCCAGGTCCTGCATGGCGGTGATCCCCGGCACGGTCTCCACGACCGTCCCCGGCACCGACTCACCGATCGTCTGCGCGAGATAGGTGAAGGTCGAGTAGACGTTGGGGTCGCCGATCGTCGCGAACGCCACGCTTCCGTGAGGATGCGCGCGCAGCAGCTCGGCGACCCGCCCGCCCGCCGCGTCCCAGGCCGCCTCGCGACGGGCCCGGTCGCCGCGCTCGTTGAGCGCGAAGACGACGCGTACGACCTTCTCGGCGCCGACGTAGTGCAGCACGGTCGCCTCGGCCCGGCCGGGCTCTCCGCCGTCCGTGCCGTCGGCCGCCGCCATGACGGGTACGACGACGACATCGGCCTCCCGCAGAAGGCGCACACCCTTCACCGTCACCAGCTCGGGGTCACCGGGTCCCACGCCGACCCCGACGAGTCTGCCGCTCATGCCATGCACCTTTCGACGAATCTCCGTGCCATGCCGGGCGCCGCCGCCCAGTGCGTATGCAGATAGCTCGCGTGCACGCCTTGCTGTACGAAGCCCTCCACCCGGCGCTCGGGCCGCACCAGCCCCCACGCGGGCGCGGCACCGGCCCCCGGTTCGAGCACCGTCCGGTGGAACTCGTGCCCCCGCAGCCGCGTGCCGGCCGCCGCCAGGACGCTGTCCCCGACGGCGACGGCCTCCCGGTACCCGAGCGTCAGCCGCTCCGACATCCGCGCGTCCGCGTCGAGCACACCGCACATCGGCGCCCCGTCGAGCGACCGCGCCAGATAGAGCAGCCCGGCGCACTCGGCGGCCACGGGGGCGCCGGAGTGGGCCAGTTCGGCGACGGCCTTGCGGAGCGGCTCGTTGGCGCCCAACTCGGCGGCGTACACCTCGGGGAAGCCGCCCCCGATGACCAACCCCGCTGTTCCGGGCGGCAGTTGCTCGTCCCGGAGCGGATCGAAGACGACGACCTCGGCACCGGCGGCGCGCAGCAGCTCGGAGTGCTCGGCGTAGGAAAAGGTGAAGGCGGCCCCACCGGCAAGGGCGACGACGGGCGTCATTCTCAGCCTCTCCGGCGCAGCACCATTCAGCCCCTCCGGCGTTTGAGGAGCGGGGTCCGGGGCGGAGCCCCGAAATCCAGCCCGCCCGGCGTTTGAGGGCACG
>NZ_JBHUZM010000217.1:0-9043 GCF_042667665.1 Streptomyces sp. NPDC057307
GGCTTACCACCATCGCGGAGCCGCCGCCCCTGCGGTCCTTCTCCGCCGCCGCCAGCCAGCGGCCGTCCGGCAGCCGCTGGACGCCTGTCGCGGCGCCGATCTCCGGGTTCTTGGTGAACGCGTGCCCCAGTGCTTCGAGTTGGGCACGCAGCGGGCTGTCGTAGAGACCCGGCTCCAGCTCCGTCGTCGCGGCGTTGCGCTGGCTCGCGCGGGGCGCGGCGATCGCGTCGACCAGCGGCAGGTCCCGGTCCAGATGGCCGGTGAGCGTCTGCAGGACGGTCGTGATGATGGTCGCGCCGCCCGGTGAGCCGAGCGCCAGGAGCGGCCGGTCACGCTCGTCGAGCACGATCGTCGGGGAGATGGACGACCTCGGCCGCTTGCCGGGGCCGGGCAGGTTCGGGTCGTGGACGGCCGGGTTCGCCGGGGCGAACGAGAAGTCCGTCAGTTCGTTGTTGAGGATGAAGCCCCGGCCGGGAACGGTGATGCCGCTGCCGCCCGTCGACTCGATCGTCAGCGTGTACGCGACGACGTTGCCCCACTTGTCGGCGGCCGTCAGATGGGTGGTGTTCTCCCCCTCGTACGTCGTCGGCGCCGCCGTGCCGCCCGTCGCGCACGGCACCGGCTTCGACGGGTCACCGGGCGCGAGCGGGCTCTTGAGCGCCACGTCGTCCTTGATGAGGCATTCGCGCGAGTCGGCGAAGCGCTGCGACAGCAGGCCCTTGACCGGAACGGACTCGAAGGCGGGGTCGCCGAGCCAGCGCCCCCGGTCGGCGAAGGCGATCCGGCTCGCCTCGATGAAGCGGTGCAGATACTGCTTCTGCGACGCCTTCGAGAGGTCGGTGCGCTCCAGGATGTTGAGCGCCTCGCCGACGCTCGTACCGCCGGAGGACGACGGCGCCATGCCGTACACGTCCAGCCCTCGGTAGGAGACCTTCGTGGGCGCCTGCCCCTTGGTCCGGTACGCGGCCAGGTCGCCGGTCGTCAGATCGCCCGGCCGGACCTTGCGGGTGGCGTCCGGGTCGACGGGCGGAGTGTTGACGGTGCGCACGATGTCGCGGGCCAGGTCGCCCCGGTAGAGCGCGTCGGTGCCGCGCCGGCCCAGCTCCGCGTAGGTACGCGCCAGGTCGGGGTTCTTGAACACCGAGCCGGTCACCGGGAGTTCACCGCCGGGCAGGAACAGTTCGGCGGAGGCCGGGAAGTCGGCGAACCGCTCCTGGTTCGACGCGGTCTGGGAGCGGAACGTCTCGTCGACGGTGAAGCCGTCCTTCGCCAGCCGTTCGGCCGGCTTCAGCAACTGCCGCAGCGAGGTGCTTCCCCAGGAGTCGAGCGCCTTCTCCCAGGTCGCCGGGGTGCCGGGCGTGCCGACACCGAGTCCGCTCGTCACGGCCTCGGCGAAGGGGATCGGCTTGCCGTCCTCCTGGAAGAGGGTGGCGTCGGCGGTCTTCGGGGCGGTCTCGCGGCCGTCGATGGTGTGGACGGAGCGGGACTTGGCGTCGTAGTAGACGAAGTAGCCGCCACCGCCGATACCGGCCGAGTAGGGCTCGGTGACGCCGAGCGCGGCGGCGGTGGCCACCGCCGCGTCCACGGCGTTGCCGCCCTGCCGCAGCACTTCGATGCCCGCGGCCGACGCGTCCTTGTCGACGCTGGACACCGCCCCGCCGTGGCCGACGGCGACCGGCGATTTGGCGGGAGTCTTGGCGGGTGTCTTCCCCGGTGGGGCCTGGGCGGGCGCGGACGGTGGCGCCGCGGCACCCACCGACAGCATGGCGGCGGCGAGCGCCACTATCGAGACGTTGCGTAGGGCGAGGCGGTGCATCTGTACCTCCGGTGGGCGTCCGTCCGCGGAGCGTAACCTCAGCACTCGTGCCCCGCCAGAACCACTTGCCCCGGAACCCTGGTGGGATGTCCGTCGCGGCGCGGTCCCGCTAAAGTGCGCGCCCATGACTGACGACGTACGCAACATCGTTCTCGGGGTGCTCGCCGCCGGTATCAGTGCTTCTCTCGGCTGGATCGCCCGTACCTATCTCTGGCGCCGCAAACTCCGCAGGAAACAGGCGTTCTTCGGGCTGCCCGGCAACTCCGAGTGCCTGTTGGTCGTCAACCGCGAGGCGGGCGGCGACGGCGCCGTCCACCGTCACGACGTCTTCGCGCTGCTGGAGATGTCCGCGCTGATCAAGGACTGCGGCGCGCACGCGCAGATAGTCCAGCACGACTCGGCGCAGCAGGGGTTCGGTGAGCGTACGGAGTTCTGCCTCGGCGGCCCGGCGTCGAACCGGCGGATGGCCGCGCATCTCTCCTCGCTGCTGCCCGGCGTCAAGATCAACACGGACCCGGATCCGGGCCCGGACCGCGGGGCCTTCCAGATCGGTACCGAGCGCTACCGCGCCGACCCGGGTGTGGCGGAGTACGTCATCCTGGCGCGCCTGACGGCGGGGCAGGAGTCCCGGCCGGTCTTTCTCTTCTGCGGACAGCGGGCCATCACCAACCAGGCGGCCTCGCGCTATCTGGCCAGGCACCACGAGAAGCTGGCGCGCAAGCACGGCCGCGACTCGTTCTGTCTGCTGCTGAAGGTGGTCAACTCGCAGGCGTACGGCCCCGATGTGGTCGAGCTGGTCGCCGATGTCACCAGGGCGGCGCAGGAGCCCGCTCCGGCCGTACGCACCTCGCACCGGGCGACCGGCTGAGCCGGGGCGCGGAGGGGGCGGTGAGCGGGCCGGAAAGGGGAGAGAGCGGCACCCTCGTCGTACGTCGCGACGACGCGGGCCCGCTCCATGGCGGACACGGCCCTCCCGGCGCGCAGCTGACCTTCTCCCCGGCCACGCCCGACCCATGGTGCCTGTCGGTCCCGCGGCGCGAGAAGTGATCTCCGGCTGCTGCCGGAGGGGCCTCCCGAGAAGCGGGAGGCGGGCCATGTCCCTTGAGCTACCGCGCCTCGGGCGGCGGCGGGACCATCCCCGCGTGCGCGGAGCACGGCGGACGCGTACGGACTCCCGGGGAGTGCCCGAGGCCGGCGCGGCATCCGTGGCCTCTGCCGGCAAGACCACCGTCACCATGGGGATGAACGGCAAATCGTAGTCCAGATTCGGCGCGATGGGCTCGCCCGCGTACCCGAACTCCCGGACCGGGGAATCCGGTCGGGGGTCCCTGGCTCTGTCGTGGAATCGGCTGCGGCTCCCGCCGCGGACTGCCCGTCGGACCGTGGTCGACGGCCATACGTTGCCCTCCCCGTTCTCGGCTCTGTCGAGGTCAGCGCAAACTATCCAGCGCGCCAAGGGACTTCACACCCGACACGCATAAATCGGGCATAAGCCGTATTAAACTCCAGGAGCCGAGCCCACCCCGTGCCCCGTGCCCGCCCCGCGCCCCTCGCTCAGGCCTCGGCCGCCTCCGCGTACACCTGGGACAGTTCGGGCGCGCCACTGACGGCCCAGTCGAGACCGGCCTCCACGACCTGGATCTCCCGGCCGGAGACGAGCCGCACGACGGGGTGACCGCCGGGCCAGATGTGCCAGGTCGCGCCCTCGACCGTACGCACGATGACCGTACCGAGATACAGCCCCGCGTCGTTGCCCAGCCAGGGCAGCTCCTCGGGGTCGTCCCGCCAGTGCGGAGGCAGTTGGTCCAGCGCCTCCAACGAGTCGGGGGAATCGTCCAGTTCAAGTCCGGACTGCCCCGCCCGGACACGCAGCAGCTCGCACTCGGAGAGCAGTTCGGCCACGCCCTCCGCGTCACCCCCGACGACGGACGCCGGCGAAGACCCCTCGTCAGCGCCGTTCCGTTTGCGCCAGTTGTCCAAGAAAGGGATGTTCATACCACTCAGCCTGCCATTTCCCCGTACCCGCGCACCTCAGGGCACGCGGGCGGTATCAGAGGCAGAATGCCCAGAGTCAGACCCGCCGATGCCGGCCCGGCCTCCGCAACATCAGAGGTCCAGATCGACGACGACCGGGGCGTGGTCCGAAGCACCCTTGCCCTTGCGCTCCTCACGGTCGACATAACTGTCCTTGACGGCAGCGGTGAAGGGCCCGTTGCCGTAGACCAGGTCGATCCGCATACCCCGGTTCTTCGGGAACCGGAGCTCGCGGTAGTCCCAGAAAGTGTACGGCTGGTCGTACTTGAGCGGTCGCGGCATCACATCGGACAGGCCGCCCGCACGGAGCGCCGCCAGCGCGTCGCGCTCGGCGGGGGTGACATGGGTGGCGCCCTCGAAGAGAGCCGGGTCCCACACGTCCTGGTCGGTCGGCGCGACGTTGAAGTCACCGAGGACGGCGAACGGCCGGTCCCCCGCGCTGTCCTCGGCCACCGCCGCGCGCAGCGCCTCCAGCCAGCGCAGCTTGTACGCGTAGTGGTCGTGCGTGACCTCGCGGCCGTTGGGCACGTAGACCGACCAGACCCGGACACCGCCGCAGGTCGCCGAGACGGCGCGGGGCTCCTCGACGCCCTCGTACTCCGGGCCGCCGGGCAGGCCCTTGACGACGTCGTCGAGACCGACGCGGGAGATCAGCGCCACGCCGTTCCACCTGCCGGTCGCGTTGACCGCCGCCTCGTAGCCCAGCTCGCGCAGGGCGTCGGAGGGGAACTGCTCCAGCGTGCTCTTGGTCTCCTGGACGCACAGCACGTCCGTGCCCGTGCTCTCCAGCCAGGCCAGCAGCCGGGGCAGCCGGGCAGTGATCGAATTGACATTCCAGGTGGCGATACGCATGGACCACAGCCTATCCGCGAGGTCTGACAGTCACCGTCCGAGCCGTCACGGGCCGGTGGGAGCCGTCACAGCTCGGTGGCCTCGCCGGGGGCCAGCCTGGCGTGGCCGGAGCCCCCCAGGCGGCCGACATGGCCGTCGTACATCGGCAGCGCCAGATCGGTCAGCAGGGCGTCGTGGATGTCGAAGGAGCGCCGCGGCTTGACCTCGCGTACGTAGTCGATCACTTCGGAGATCTTGTTCCACGGCGCGTGCACCGGGAGCATCAGCGTCTCCACCGGCCGGCCCGGGACGGTGAACGCGTCGCCGGGGTGGAACAGCGAACCGTCCACCAGATAGCCCACGTTGGTGACCCGCGGCAGATCGGGATGGATCACCGCGTGGAGTTCACCGTGCACCTCCACGTCGAAGCCCGCCGCCGTGAACGTGTCACCGTGCCCCACGGTGTGCACCCGCCCCGGAAAGGCGGTCGCCAGTTGCTCCGCGACGCTGCGCAGGGTCCAGATCTCGACGGCCGGGTCCGCTTCGAGTGCGGCCCGCAGCCGGCCTTCCTCGAAGTGGTCGGGGTGCTCGTGCGTGACGAGGACGGCCTCGGCGCCGAGCGCGGCGTCCTGTTCGCTGAAGACGCCGGGGTCGACGACAAGCGTCCGCCCGTCCTTCTCCAGCCGGACGCAGGCGTGGGACTTCTTGGTGAGCTTCACGTGATCACCTCGTGTTGCGGGTTCCTGGACACTGTCGTACACAGCCGGCCGTACGACACGGGCATCGCACCCTCCCATGGTCGACACCCGCCACCACGACGGCAAACGGGAGGGAGGGCGGCCGTCACGGGTCGGGGGTGGTCTCCTCCTGGACGACCGCGCCGACGACGCGGAACGCCGCGTTCGCCGCCGGGAAGCCGCAGTAGACGGCCGCCTGGATGAGCACTTCCTTGATCTCGGCCGGGGTCAGACCGTTGCGCAGGGCGGCCCTGGTCTCGACGGCGAGTTCGTCGAGGTGGCCGCCGGCGACGAGGGCCGTCAGCGTCACACAGCTGCGGCTGCGGCGGTCCAGGCCGCCCCGGTTCCACACCTCGCCCCAGGCGTAGCGGGTCAGGAGCTCCTGGAAGTCGCCGCCGAAGCCGGCCGTCTCGGCCATGACCTGGTCGACGTGGGCGTCACCGACGACCTCCCGGCGGATCCGTATGCCCGCCTCGTAGGGATCCGGGCGGACGGCGGCCACGGCCTGCGGCTGCTCGGCGGAGGCGATCGCCGCGACGGGGGCGGTCATCGGCGACAGGGTCGGCGGTCCCGCCGGCGTACCCGGACCGGGATAGGTGGCCCAGTCGGGCAGCACCGTGATGCCGGTCGAGGTGTCGGAGGGGTTCTGCCAGGCGGTGGAGAAGTGGCGGATGAGCAGGTCCGTGACGGCGGCCGGCTGCTCGACGGGCGCGAGGTGCGAGGCGCCCGGCACGAGCGCGAGCCGGGCGTCCGGTATCCCGGCGACCAGCGTGCGGGCCTCGGCGGGTCCGGTGACCTTGTCCTCGGCGCCGACCAGGACGAGCGTCGGCACACCGATCCTGCCCAGTTCCGCGCGTACGTCGAAGGCGGCGAGGGCCTCGCAGGCGGCTATGTAGCACCCCGGGTCGGTCGTACGGACCATCTGGACCGCCCACTCGACGATCGCGGGCTGGGCGGCGGCGAATCCGGCCGTGAACCAGCGTTCGGGCGCCGCGCGGGCCATCGGGTCGAGACCGTTCGTACGGACGATGACGCCGCGCTGCCGGAACTCGTCCGCCGTACCGAATCGCGGGGAGGACGCCACCAGCGCGAGCGAGGCGACCCGGTCGGGGCGGCGCAGCGCCAGCTCGGCGCCGATCGCGCCGCCGATGGAGCAGCCGACGTAGCCGAAGCGCTGCACGCCGAGCCCGTCGAGGGTGGCCAGGAGCCGGTCCGCCAGCTCGGGGACGCCGGTGGCGGGGTGGGCGGGCGCGCCGCCGTGGCCGGGCAGGTCGAACCGAAGCACGCGCCAGTGTTTGGCCAGTTCGGGCGTCTGCCTGTCCCACATGTGCCAGGTCGTACCGAGGGAGGGGCCGATCACCAGGGTCGGCGCGTCTTCCGGCCCGTCAAAGCGGTATTGCAGGGTCTTGGTCGTCGTCTCGCTCACCCGCTCACGCTCCCATATCTCACAATTTCCAACGGGGGTGGGTCGGCACACTCGCCAGACCTCCACATCCCGCTTCCCTCACCCGCCGTGTCTCATGGGGTGGTCGTGGAGACGACGTACACACGGGGCATCGCCGGGTCGCTCAGGTCGACGGTGATGTCCTGGGTGGGCCGTGGGTCCTTCTGCTTGTGCGTGGTGCCCGACCAGACGCGGGTGGGGATGAACTTCCAGCCGACGGTGCGCGAGTCGCGGGGCGCGATGGTGACCTTGCCCTCCGCGAGCGCCGCGCGGTGCGTGCCCAGCTCGGTGAGGAAGGTGTCGAGCCGACCGGACGTCACGTTGAACTGCACATACAACCGGCTGGACTTCCAGTTGCTCGTCTCGTAGTAGCGCACGTGCGTGGCACGCGCGGGGATCGGCACCTCGAAGACCCGCTGCTTCATCCGGGACGGCACGGCGTCCGTGAGGCCGGTCGCGGAGGACTCCAGCTCCTTGTCCAGACCGCTGCGGCGGCTCTGACCGGCCGAGATCACCAGATAACCGGCGGGAACACCGATGAGCAGCACGATCACTATCGCCGTCACCCACCGGCGGCGGACCATATGACGGTGGTCCTCCGGCGGCTTCTGCATCGCTTCCGGGGACTTCGACTGGTGGGGCACGGTCATGAGGGCGGTTCCTGGCTGGTGCGGGGGGCGCGGCTGGGGCTCGTGCGGGGCTCTCGCGGTGTTTCCGGCGCTTGCGGTTCCGGCGCCTCGCGGGCCGCCGTGTCCGGCTTGGGCTCCCTCTCCGTCTCTGTGCCCGTCTCCGTCTCCGGGTCGGGCTTCGGCTCCGCCGCCGCGGACTCCCGCCGTTCGCGCACCGCCGCGGCGCGGGACTCCTCGGCCTCGCGCAGCTCCTGCTCCTCGCGCAGGTCCTGCGGCATCCGGCCGGTGCGGATGGCCTCCGCGTACAGCTCGTACTTCTCGTACCGCTCAAGCCTGCGCCGGTTCGCCCGGCGGAAGCGGCGCGCCACGAGTCTGGAGAGGTCCGCCGCGCCGACCATGCCCGCCTCGGGGCCCAGCTGGGCCTTGGCGATACGGGCCTCCGGCCGGTAGCCGCGCCCGGTGAGCTGGCGGCGGAACGCCTCCCGCGCGGGGCCGATCAGCAGATCGTCCGCCGCGCTGACGCCGCCGCCGATGACGAAGCAGGACGGGTCGAGCGCCGCCGCCAGATTCGCGATGCCGACGCCCAGCCACTGGCCGATCTCCTGGAGCAGTTCGACGCACATGGCGTCGCCCTCGCGGGCCAGCTCGGTGATCAGCGGTCCGGTGATGTCGGGGATGTGGCCCTTGACCCGTTCGATGAGGTTGTACGCCACCGGGGAGTCGGCGGCGGCCAGTTCCCTGGCCTCCCGGACGAGCGCGTTGCCCGAGCTGTACTGCTCCCAGCAGCCGCGGTTGCCGCACGGGCAGCGGTGTCCGGCGGGCACGACCTGCATATGGCCGAACTCGCCCGCCACGCCGTACTTGCCTCGCTTGACCCGGCCGTCCTCCAGTATGGCGCCGCCGATACCGGTCCCGAGCGTGATCATGACGAGGTGGTCCTCGCCGCGTCCGGCGCCGAAGCGCCACTCCGCCCAGGCGGCGGTGTTCGCGTCGTTGTCGACCATCACCGGGACGGCGAGCCGCGAGGAGATCGAGTCGCGGAGGGGTTCGTCGCGCCAGGCGAGGTGCGGGGCGAAGAGGATCTTCGCGCGGTCCGCGTCCACCCAGCCCGCGGCGCCGATGCCGACGGCGTGCACGTCGTGGCGGTCGGAGAGGTCCAGCACCAGCTCGACGATGGTGTCCTCGACGACCCTGGGGCTCTTGGACTTGTCGGGCGTCTCGGTGCGGATCTTCTCCAGGATGTTGCCGTCCGGGTCGACGACCCCGGCCATCACCTTCGTACCGCCGATGTCGATCCCGACGGTGGGGACGCGGGGCGCCGAGGCGTGCGAGCGGCGCTCGCGGGTGCCGACGGTCCGCAGGACGGTGGCGCGCGCGGAGCCGCGGTGGGTGAGGTCCCGGTACGTACTCATCGGACCGGCCCCCTCACGCGGGCCTGGCGGACGCTGCTACCGGAACGCGGCCTGGGTACTCGCACGTGTCGTGTCGTCCCTGCGGATCGGGGGCTCGTCGCGCCGGGTGTCCGGGGCGGCGGCGGTGGACGGTTGTCCAC
>NZ_JBHUZM010000218.1:0-8982 GCF_042667665.1 Streptomyces sp. NPDC057307
CCGCTACGACAAACGCCCCGACCGCTACCTCGCCGCCATCACCCTCGCCAGCACCCTCATCTGGCTCGACCAATGATCGACAAGACACCCCCTAGGGCCTACGGGGGCGAGGTGCCGTGCCAGGCGTCGCAGGCCAGGCGGGACTTTGAAGACAGGGCCTAGCCTGGTGGGCATGGATGGATGGACTCTCGACCACACGTTCAACAGCTCCTCCGGTGAGGTCCGGTGGGGTGTTCTCGGGCCCGTCGACGGGGCGCCCGTCGTGCTGCTGCACGGGACTCCGTTCTCGTCGTACGTGTGGCGGGGCCCCGCGCGGGCGCTCGCGGAGCGGCATCGGGTGTACGTGTGGGACATGCCCGGCTTCGGGGCGTCCGAGATGCGGCGGGATCAGGACGTGTCGCTGGGCGCGCAGGCGCGGATCTTCGGCGAACTGCTGGGGCACTGGGGGCTGGAGCGGCCCGCCGTCGTCGCGCACGACTTCGGGGGATGCGTCGCCCTGCGCGCGACGCTGCTGCACGGCGCGCGGTACGAACGGCTGGCGCTCGTGGATCCCGTGGCCCTCGCGCCGTGGGGCTCGCCCACGTACCGGCTCCTCGGCGAACACGGCGAGGTCTTCGACCGGTTGCCGCCCGCGCTGCACCGCGCGCTCGTGCGGGAGTACGTCGGCTCGGCCAGCCACCCCGGGCTGCGCGCGGACGTCCTGGACGCGCTGGTGGAGCCGTGGTGCGGCACGGAGGCGGGGCGGGCCGCGTTCTACCGGCAGATCGCGCAGAACGACCAGCGTTTCACCGACGAGATCGAGGGCCGGTACGGGGAGTTGGACCTGCCGGTGCTGATCTGCTGGGGCGAGGACGACACCTGGATCCCGCAGGAGAAGGGGCGGCAGCTGGCGGGGCTGATCCCCGGTGCCGAGCTGCGGCTGATCGCGGGGGCGGGCCATCTCGTGCAGGAGGACGCGCCCGCCGAACTCACCCTGGCGCTGGGCGACTTCCTCCGTACAGCTCCGTGACCGCGGCGGCGGCCCCGGCGAGTACGTCGCGGGCCTCGGGCGGCGAGAGCACCTCCACGTTCTCGCCGAAGGCGAGCAGGGCGCGGACCGCTCGTAGCTCGGTGAAGACGAGGGCCAGCCGGGCCCACTCCCCCGACGCCTCCACGACCGGTTCCTCGTCGGTCAGTTGGGCCGCCTGGATACGGAGGAACATGTCGAGCCGGGTGACGCGGACCCGGGCGGTCACCTCGACACCGGCCGGCCGCAGTTCGACCTTCCGGCGCAGCAGGTCCCAGACGTCGCCCAGCTCCACGCCGTCGCGGCGGCGTACGGGCGCGTCGGTCAGGGTCGCGTCGCGCACGCGGTCGACGCGGTAGAGCCCGGGTACGCCGCGGTGGTCGGCGACCAGGTACCAGACGCCCGCCTTGACGACGAGACCGTACGGATCGACCGTGTACGTCCTAGGCTCGGTGGTACCGCTGTGCCGGTAGCCGAGCCGCAGCCGGCGGTCGGCGAAGACCGCGGTGTTCAGCACGTCCAGGTCGACGGCGGGCCGCCCCGCGCGCATCCATCGCTCCGGGTCGACGATGATGCGGCGGCTGGTCCGCTCGGCGGCGGGGCGGTGCGGAGCGGGCAGCGCGGCCATCACCTTGCGCAGCGCCGAGCCGAGCGCCTGGTCGAGACCGAGCGCGGAGTGGGCGCCCTGCGCGGCGAGGACGAACAGCGCGCGGGACTCGTCGGCGGTCAGACCGGTGACGTCGGTACGGAAGCCGGGCAGCAGCGCGATGCCACCGTGTCTGCCGCGCTCGGCGTAGACGGGGATGCCGGCGGCCGAGAGTGCCTCGACGTCGCGGTAGACGGTCCGCACGGACACCTCAAGGCGCTCGGCCAGCTCGGAGGCGGGGACGAGCCCTCGGGTCTGGAGGAGCAACAGGATCGAAAGGAGCCGATCGGACTTCACCGCTCCAGGATCGCGCACGGCGGCGAGGGCGGGACCGCGCGGGCCGGCTGGGGGCGGGCCGCCGGGCGCGACACCGGCCGTGCGACGGGCGGTGGCGCCGCGGCACGCACTGCGGCCGAGCCCGCCGGGCGCCGGCCCGGACTCAGGACCGCGGGCCCGGCACGGGCGCACGGGCGTCCGCCGAAGGGTAGGAGGGGCGAGAGCCGCCCCGCCTACCGCCCCTCCGGCGCCCTGACCGCCCTCGGGGCCCTTGCCAGTTGGCGGGACTGGGCGACCAGGCGGTCCGTGGTGTCCCAGACGTCCACGTCCTCCTCCAGATAGCCGCCCGCCAGATTTCGCGTGGTGACGAAGACCCGCAGTGGTCCCGGTGCCGGGCGGCTTCGGATGTGCGTGGTCAGTTCGACCGTCGGCGTCCAGCCCATGAGGCCGAGGTCGAAGGCGGTCGGGGGGAAGGCGTCCACCGTCAGCAGCAGTGAGAGCGGGTCCGGCTCGCGGCCGTCGGCCAGGGAGAACCAGCCGCGCACCTCGCCCTTTCCGGAAGGGGCGCCGACGGCCCAACCCGCAGTCTCCGGGTCCAGCTTGATGACCACGCGCCGTGCGAAGCCCGAGTCGTCCGGAAAGGCGGCCGGCCCGTCCTCCGTACCGAGGCACCGCTCGGGCGGCGGCAGCGTGGGCGGCTTCGCCGAGGTGCGGACGTCGTCGCTGAGGGAGTCCAGTGCGCCGTACGCCGCGAGGACCCGGACGCGTTCGACCTCCGTGCCGTCGGCCTCGTACTGGAAGAGCGACGCCTGGCCGGTCGCGAGGGTTCGGCCGGTCCGTACCGCCTCCGTACGGACGACGGCCGGGCCGGGCTGCGACGGTGTCAGGTAGTGCGCGGTGACCGTGAACGGATCGGGGTGCGGCAGCGCGTCGCGCAGGGCGCGGCCCAGGATCGCCAGCAGATAGCCGCCGTTGACGGCGGAGAGGATCGCCCAGCCCTCGGAGAGGTGTGCGTCGTAGACGCCGGGTTCACGGAGGGTGACGGAGGTGTCGCGGTCGAACTCGCTGTCCACCATGGATGCCTGTGCCATCGGCGCTGCCTGTGCCATGAGCAGCACGCTACAACAACGCATTACCAAGCGGTAGCTTACATATTCGAACCAGACTCCTCGGCCGCCGTCGAGCGGCGGTTGTACGCGCGCGGCGCCCGCCAGTGGAAGCGCATGGCCAGCAGTCGCAGCGCGAACGCGGCGAGGGCCGCGAGCCCGCTCGTCAGTCCGTTCAGCGCGTCGAACCGGATGCAGATCGCCACCGTCGTCGCGCCGACGATCGCGGGCACCGCGTACAGGTCTCGGTCCCAACGCAGCAGCGAGGGAACCTCGTTGGCGAGTACGTCGCGCAGGACACCCCCGCCCGCGGCCGTGGCGAGCCCGAGCGCGGCGGACGCGGTGAGGCCGAGCCCGTACTCGTACGCCTTGACCGTGCCCGTCACGCAGAACAGCCCGAGCCCCGCCGCGTCGAAGACGTTCACCGCGCCCTGGATGCGCTCGACATGCGGGTGCAGGAAGAAGACCAGGACCGTCGCGACCAGCGGCATCGTGAAGTAACCGAGGTCCGTGAAGGCCGCCGGCGGTACGGCTCCGATGATCAGGTCCCGGAGCAGCCCGCCGCCGAGCCCGGTGACCTCGGCGAGCACCGCCATGCCGAAGACGTCGAAGTTCTTGCGGACGGCGAGCAGGGCGCCGGAGATCGCGAAGACGAAGATGCCGGCGAGGTCGAGCGAGTGCTGGACGGAAGGGGTGAACAGTTCCTGAAACACCCGACAGTTCTACACCGGGCACGAGGGGCCACCTCAGTCCGGACCGGCCCGGACAAGAGCACCACTCAACAGCGGAACGGCGAATCCCGACGGGGCGAACAGTGTTCGTCTCATATGGAACGAGGTTCGTCCATCCGCTATGCTCGGGACATGCCACCGACCCCTCAGCAACGGCGCGCGGCGCGGCACCATCAGCCTGTTCCCGATGCGGGCACGCCGCCGGCGCGAGGCCGGCGGAAGAAACCGATCACGGCGGACGCCATCGTCGACGCGGCACTCGACATCGTGGCGCGCGAGGGCTACGAGGCCCTGACCATGCGCCGGGTGGCAGCCGCTCTGGAGACCGGACCGGCGTCGCTGTACGCCCATGTCGTGAACAAGGACGATCTGGACGAGCTGCTCATCGGCCGTCTGTGCGCCGAGATCGAGCTGCCCGAGCCGGACCCCGCCGCGTGGCGTGAGCAGATCACCGGCGTCTACACCCGGATGCGTGACCAGTATCTGCGCTACCCCGGGATCTCCCGGGCCGCGCTCGCCGCCGCGCCCACCAACGAGGACACGCTGCGGCTCGGCGAAGGCATGCTCGCCATCCTGCTCGCCGGAGGCATCGCGCCGCAGACCGCCGCCTGGGGCGTCGACTCCCTGACGCTCTACGTCAACGCGTACACCCTTGAGATCTCCCTGCTCAGCCACTCCGGCAACGAGTGGGTCGTCAGCCGGGACGAACTGCTGAGCCGGTTCGCCGGCCTGCCCGACACCTTCCCGCAGACCAAGCGTTACGCCGCCGAACTCACCGCGGGAACCGACCACGAGCGCTTCGACTTCACCATCGAGCTGATGCTCGACGGTCTCGCACGCCGCCGCTGAGCCCGGCCAGGACGGACCGGCTCACGGACGGCCGGGCCCCGGGACCCGGCCGAAGCCCCGCCCGACGCCCCAGCCGCGGCCGCCCTCAGACGGCCTCCGTCAGCGCCTCCGGCTCCGTCTCCGTCACCGCCTCGATCCCCGTCGACCTCGTCCGTGCCACCGTCCCCGCCTCGATCTCCGCCGCGAAGTGGCACGCCACCCGATGCCCGTCCCCCACCGCCGTCAGCTCCGGCCGCTCCGTCGCGCAGCGTGTCTC
The DNA here is from genome assembly GCF_042667665.1 of Streptomyces sp. NPDC057307. Classification (NCBI taxonomy): domain Bacteria; kingdom Bacillati; phylum Actinomycetota; class Actinomycetes; order Kitasatosporales; family Streptomycetaceae; genus Streptomyces; species Streptomyces sp. NPDC057307. Next base: position 4,871 of record NZ_JBHUZM010000218.1, read on the forward strand.
CTGCTTCCAGGGGCAGCGCGTATGGAAGCGGCACCCCGTCGGGGGGGCCGCCGGGGACGGGAGGTCGCCGTGGAGCAGGATGCGTTCGCGGCGGTCCTCGACGTCCGGGTCGGGTACCGGCACCGCCGACATCAGCGCCTTCGTGTACGGATGCCTCGGCTCGGCGTACAGCGCGTCGCTCGGGGCCTCCTCCACCAGCGAGCCCAGATACATGACCCCGATGACGTCCGAGATGTGGCGGACCACGGCCAGGTCGTGGGCGATGACGAGATATGTCAGGCCCTTGGACTCCTGAAGCTCCTCAAGGAGGTTGATCACCTGCGCCTGGATGGAGACGTCGAGCGCGGAGACCGGCTCGTCGCAGATGATCACGTCCGGTTCGAGGACGAGCGCGCGCGCGATGCCGATGCGCTGGCGCTGGCCGCCGGAGAACTCGTGCGGGTAGCGGGACAGCGCGTTGGTCGGCAGACCGACCTCCGCGAGGATCTTCTTGATCCGCTCCCGGCGCTCCTCCTGGTCCGCGCCGATGCCGTGCGCCGCCATGCCCTCGGAGAGGATGGACTCGATGTTCTGCCGGGGGTTGAGGCTGCCCAGCGGGTCCTGGAAGACCATCTGGAGGCGGTGCCGGATCTTCCGCATCTCCTCGTCCGGCAGCTTCGCGAGATCCGTACCGTCGAAGACGACCCCGCCCTCGGTGATGTCGACGAGGCGCAGGACGGCCCGGCCGAGGGTGGTCTTGCCACAGCCCGACTCCCCCACCAGGCCGTACGTCTGGCCCGCCTCGACCTTCAGCGAGACGCCGTCGACGGCGTAGACGTGGCCGACGGTGCGGTCGAAGAAGATGCCCTTCTTGACGGGGAAGTGGACCTTGACGCCGTCCAGTTCGAGCAGACTCATGAGGGGACCTCCGCCGTGGGTTCGACCGGATCCGCCGGATCCACCGGATCGACTGAATCAACGGGAGCAACGGGAGCAACTGGTTCGACGGCGTCCGCCGGTCCGACCCGATCGACAGGTTCGGCGGCGTCCGCCGGCAGGACCGGGTTGACGCAGCGCACCTGGTGGCCCGGCGCGCGCGGTTCGGTGAGTTCCGGCGTACCCGTCAGGCACTCCATCGTGTAGAAGTCGCACCGGGGCGCGAACGCGCAGCCGTCGGCCCACGCGATCTTGTCGTTGATCGACCCCCGGATCGGCCTGAGCGGTTCGCCGCGCGGTGCGTCCAGGCGCGGGATGGAGCCGAGCAGACCGTGCGCGTACGGATGGGTGGGGTGCGCGAACAGTTCGCGGCGGCCCGCCGTCTCCACCGCCCGCCCCGCGTAGAGGACGTTGACCTGGTCGCACAACCCGGCGACGACGCCCAGGTCATGAGTGATCATCAGGAGCGCCGTGCCCTCCTGGTCGACCAGTTCCTTGAGGAGTTCGAGGATCTGGGCCTGGATGGTGACGTCTAGCGCCGTCGTCGGCTCGTCCGCGATCAGCAGGCGCGGTGCGCACGCGACCGCCATGGCGATGAGCGCGCGCTGGCGCATTCCGCCGGAGAGCTGGTGCGGGTACTCCTTCAGCCGCCGGTCCGGGTCCGGGATCCCGACGCGGTCGAGCAGCGTCGCGGCCTCCTTGCGGGCCGCCTCGCCCTTCAGGCCGCGGTGGCGGCTCAGGATCTCGGTGACCTGGATACCGATGGGGACGACCGGGTTCAGCGAGGAGAGCGGGTCCTGGAAGATCATCGCGAGCTGGCTGCCGCGCAGGTCGCGGATCTTCCTCTCGCCCATGGTCAGCAGGTCCGCGCCGTCGAACTCCGCGCGGCCGCCCACCGTCACCCCCTTGCGCGGGAGCAGACCCATCAGCGCGAGGGCGGTCACGGACTTGCCGCAGCCCGACTCGCCGACCAGGCCGACGACTTGGCCCTCGGCGACGTCGAAGGTGACGCCGTCGACGGCCTTCGTGTCGCGCGCGGCGCTCTTTCCCCGCCCCGTACCGTGCCCGGCGAAGGTGACCGACAGTGCGTCAACCGACAGTAGTGACATGGGACTTCAGCCTCGCAGCTTCGGATCGAGAGCTTCCCGCATCGCCTCGCCGAGCAGCGTGAAGCCGAGAGCGGTGACGATGATCCCGACCGCCGGATAGACCGACATCATCGGCGCGTTGTCGAAGAAGCGCTGTGCCTGCGACAGCATCACGCCCCACTCCGGGATCGCCGGGTCCGGATTGCCGAGGCCCAGGTAGGACAGCGCGGCGGCCTCGATGATCGCGGTGGCGAGGCTGAGCGTCGCCTGGACGATGACCGGGCTGAGCGAGTTGGGCATGATCTGGGTGAGGACGATACGGCGCTTGCGGATGCCCACCGCCTTGGCGGCCAGTACGTAGTCCGAGCTGCCCTGCGCGAGCATCGAACCGCGCAACAGCCTTGCGAAAACGGGCACTTGGACCACACCCACCGCGATCATCACGGTGGTCAGCGACTGGCCGAGCACGGCCGCGACCGACACGGCCAGCAGCAGCGAGGGCAGCGCCAGCATGATGTCGGTGACGCGCATGATGACGGTGTCCACGCGCTTGCCCGGCTCTCCGCCGAGCGTGGCCGCCGCGCCCGACACGGCGCCGATGACCGCGCCGGCCACCAGACCGATGAGCATCGACACGACACCCACGAGCAGCGTCTGCCGGGCGCCGACGAGCATCCGGGAGAACTCGTCGCGTCCGAGGTGGTCGAGTCCGAACCAGTTCTCGCCGCGCGGTCCGACGAAGCGCCCCTGGTTGGGGAAGACCTCGCCGCGCCAGTCCTGCGCCGTGGGGCTGTACGGGGCGAGCCACGGGCCGACGATCGCGACCAGCACGAACAGGCCGATGACGACGCCGCCGATGATCGCCGTCTTGCTGGTGCGCAGCCGCCGGAACGCCTCGCGCCACAGCCCGGCGCCCGAGGTGGTCTCGGTGCGCTCCATGAGCTGCGCGAGCCGGTCGATCTTGTCGGCCTTCTTCGACGTGTTCGGAGTGACGTCAGGGATGGCGTTCACGTCAGTGCACCCGCACTCTCGGGTCGATGAGGCTGTACGCCACGTCGACCAGCAGATTGATCAGCACGTACACCAGCGCGATGAAGAGGATGAAGCCGACGAGCACGGGATAGTCGCGGGCGTCGATCGACGTACGGATGAAGGACCCGATCCCGCCGAAGGTGAAGACCGACTCGGTGAGGACGGCGCCGGACAGCAGGCTGCCGGTCAGCAGGCCCACGGCGGTGATCACCGGCAGCAGCGCGTTGCGCAGGACGTGCCGGGCGCGTACGACGCGCTTGTCCAGGCCCTTGGACTCCGCCGTACGCACGTAGTCCTCGCCCAGCACTTCGAGCACGCTGGCCCGGGTCATCCGCACGATGACGGCGAGCGGGATGGAGGCGAGCGCGACCGCGGGCAGCACCAGATGGGTGATCGCGTCCCACGACGCGTCGAACTCACCGGTCAACAGGCCGTCCAGGACGGCGAATCCGGTGACCTTCGTCGCGTCGATGCCGGTCGAGAGCCGGCCGTAGCTCGGGAAGAGCCCGAGGTTGACGGCGAAGAGGCCCTTGAGGAGCAGCGCGAGGAAGAAGACGGGGATGCAGATGCCGAGCAGCGAGCCGGACACGGCGGTCACGTCGAGCCAGCTGCCGCGGCGCCGGGCGGCGAAGTAGCCGAGCGGGATGCCGACCACGATCGCGATGAGCATGGCGGCGACGCTGAGTTCGACGGTCGCCGGGAAGCGCAGGGTGAATTCCTCCCACACCGGCCGGCCGGTCTGTGTGGAGGTGCCGAGGTCCAGTTGGAAGATCCGTTTGATGAACCGCCAGTACTGGATCCAGATCGGCTCGTCGAGCCCCAACGCCCGGTTGATCCTGGCCACTTCGGACTCGGTCGCCCGCTCGCCCAGGATCGCCGAGGCGGGTCCTCCGGGCAGCCGGTTCAGCCACAGGAAGAGCAGAATCGACAGACCGAGCAGGGTGGGTATCAGCTGGAGCAGTCGTCGTGCGACAAGTCGCAGCACCCCGCGTGCCCCTTTCTTCGGTACCTGGGACGTCCTAGGACGTCGGACGTGGTGCGGGTCCGCCCGGCCGGCGGTTCTGGTGCGCCGCCGAC
>NZ_JBHUZM010000219.1:0-8960 GCF_042667665.1 Streptomyces sp. NPDC057307
GGGTCGTGATGACCGGCCACCGGCCGTGGGTCGTTCCGTACGTCCTGCCCGGCCGCCGCCCGGTGGGCGCGGCCCGTTCTCAGACCTTCTCGCCCGCGCCCATGCCGGCGCCGCCGCCCGCAGCGACCTTGATGCCGCCGGTGATCTCGTCCATCACGGGCAGCTTGGGCGCCTTGTCGTTGATGTCGAATCCGGAGCGCACGATGATCAGCATGTCCTGTGCGCCGGGGGCGGGTGACGGGAAGGCGAGCGACTGCACATACCCGTCGTCGCCCTTGCCGGTGACGACCTTCCACCGGACCAAGTAGCCCTTCTTGCCGGCGACGGTGACGGCCTCGGACTTCAACTCGTCGGTCGAGGAGATCTTTCCGTAGCTCTCGCCGCCGTAGGACTCCTCGGCGTTCTTCTTGATGTCGGCCTCGGCCGCCGCCTTGGCGGTGGTGGCCTTGATCTCCAGCGCGACCGCCGGGACGGAGTTCACCCCGCCGCGCACGCAGGACTCGTCCGGGTTGCCGGGGCACGGGTGCTCCCCGGTGCTCACTCCGGCGCCGACGGGGCCCGATTGGCCGCTCCAGCCCTTGGGCACCGGGATGCTGATGCCGCTGGCCAGGTCGGTGGCGTAGCCGTCCTCGGTGGGGATCTCCTGCTGGGGCGCACCGTTGCCACCGCCGTCCTCGCCGCCGCTGCCGCCGTCGGGCGCCTCGGGGCCGCCGGGCGGCTGCGAGCCGTCCGGTGCCGGGCGGCCGTCCTGGCCGGGCTTGCTGGGACCGGTCGACGGGGTCGTGCTCGCCTTGTCCGCCGAGTTGTCGCCGTCGTCGTCGAGGAGGAGGAAGCCGCCACCGACGACGGCCAGTACCACCACGGCCGCCGTGACGGCGAGCGCGATCCGGCGGCCGCGCCCGCCGGTTGCCGGGGGCGGCCCCGCGGGGTAGGGCGGAATGCCGGGCGCGCCCGGTCCGGAGGGCGAGCTCCAGGTCGCCGCCGAGTCGGAGCGGACCATGTCGGTCCAGGCCGACCCGTCCCACCACCGTTCCTGAGGCGGGCCTTCACCTTCATGTCCTGGGTCCGGATACCAGCCGGGCGGAGTCGTCTGCGTCACGGACTCACCATAGGCATATGGTCCGACAAAGCTGGTGAGAGGCCCATGAGAAATCGCCCGACTTCAATTCGCGGCCGGTGGCACGATGCCGCGGATCACCCCCAGTGACAGCAGGTCCTGGGGCCGCAGTTTGAGTTGGTCGGCCGTCGCGCGGGTCTCGGAGGGAGGCCGTTTGAGGATCGCCGTCGCGAGTTCGGGCGCGATGACGGAGAAGTAACTGTCCGGTGTGGCCCAGGTGTTGCCCGGCGCCGCCAGTGCCAGCGCTCCACCGGAACCGCCTTCGCCGATCAGCAGCGTGGTGACCGGCACACGGGCGGTGGCGACGGCGGCGAACAGGTCCGCGATGGCGGCCCCCGCTCCGGAGCGTTCCGCCTCGGCGTCGTTCGCGGCGCCCGGGGTGTCGACAAGTGTGAGCACGGGCAGCCCCAGCCGGTCCGCGAGGCGGATCAGCCTGGCCGCGGTGCGGTAGCCGGCCGGGAGGGTCGGGGTGCCGCACTGGGCGGCGTACGCGACCGTACGGCCCTCATGTACGCCGAATCCGCACCGTGTTCCGGGGTCGGTGCCGCCGCAGCGATCGCCGTCGACGGACGCGCGGCTGGTGAAGTACGCGTCCAGATAGGCCTCCGCGCGCGGACGTCGGGAGTCGCGGGCCAGACTCACGGCGTCCCAGCCGGTGCCGGGCGGTGCGGCGTGGCCGAGTGCGGCGGGCGGCTCGGCGGCCGCCACGGACGCGCCGTCGTGGTCGGATCCGCGGGCGCCGTCCGTCAGGAGTGTCAGCCAGTGGGCGACGGTGTCGCGCAGTTCCTCGGGCCGTACCACCGCGTCGATATGACCGGCCGTCAGCTGCGCCTCGGCGGTGTACGCGTACGGGTCGGCGTCCGCCGGCCGTACCCGCGAGCCAGCGAAGCCGATCTGGGCGCCGGGCAGGGCCAGGATCACATCGGCGCCCGCGCCGAGGGTGGCCCAGCCGCCGCCGGTCGTCGGGTCGCGCACCACCGCGATCTGGGCCAGCCCCGCCGCCCGGGTGAGGGCGGACTGCCGTGCCACGCGCTGGAGTTGGAGCAGCGCGAGCATGCCTTCCTGCATACGGCTGCCGCCCGTCGCGATCAACGAGACGACGGGCAGCCGCCGTTCGCGGGCGTGGGTGTACGCGGCCTCCAGCCGGTCTCCGGTGCGCTCCCCCAGCGATCCGCCGAGGAAGCCGAACTCGAAGGAGATCAGCACCGTTTCGGTGCCGCCGACGCGCGCGGTGCCGCAGATGACGGACTCGTCCTCGCCGGTGCGCGTCGCCGCGCGGGCACGGGACTCGTCGTACCCCTGCCAGGCCAGGGGGCCGTCCGGGGCGGAGGTGTCCTTCGGCGCGGGCAGTTCGGTGAAGCCCGCGGGAGCGCCGTCGGGGGTCGTCCCGGTGAGGGCGGCGACCGCCTGCCGCGCGCTCATCCGCTCAGCCACGGAGGGCCCGCTTCATGATCTTGCCCATGTCGTTGCGGGGCAGCGCGTCCAGATAGCGCACGGTGCGCGGCCTCTTGTGCGAGGCCAGTTGCGCCCCGACGTGCGCCGCCAACTCCTCGGCCGACGGCGGGGCATCGGCCTGTGCGGGGACGATCCAGGCGACGATCCGCTCCCCCAGGTCCTCGTCGGGCTCCCCGGTGACGGCCGCCTCCCGCACCCCCGGATGTTCCAGCAGCACGTTCTCGATCTCGCCGGCGCCGATCTTGTAGCCGCCGCTCTTGATGAGGTCGGTGGCTTTGCGGCCGACGATACGGACGTAGCCGTCGGGGTCGCGGATCGCCATGTCGCCCGTACGGAACCAGCCGTCGTCGAAGGCGGCCCCGGTGGCGTCGGGGCGGTTCAGATACTCGGTGAAGAGGTTCGCGCCGCGCACCTGGATCTCGCCGACGGTGTCGCCGTCGTACGTGGTGATCCCGGCGCCCGCCTCGTCGACCAGCCGCAGTTCGACCCCGGCCAGCGGGACGCCGACGGTGCCGGCGCGCGGTTCGCCGTCCGCGCGCACGCTGGTGTTCATCAGGGTCTCCGTCATCCCGTAGCGCTCGATGACGCGGCGTCCGGTGGCGGCCGCGATGCGCTCGTGGTCGTGCACGGGCAGCGCGGCCGATCCCGACACCAGCAGGCGCGCGCCGGTGAGGGCCTTCGCGAGCGCGGGATCGTCGGCGAGGGCCTCGGCGATGCGGTGGTACATCGTCGGTACGCCGAAGAGCATCGTGGCTCCCGTGGACAGTTCGCGTGCCACACCCTCCGTACTGAACCTGCCGAGGTGGCGCACCGAGCCGCCGCGGCGCAGCGGGCCGAGGATGCCGAGGATCAGGCCGTGGACATGGAAGAGGGGCAGGGCGTGGACGAGGACGTCGGCCTCGGTCCACTGCCAGGCGTCCTCCAGGGCGTCCAGGGTGGCGGTGACGGCGCGGCGCGGCAGGACGACGCCCTTGGGCGGGCCGGTGGTGCCGGAGGTGTAGACGATCAGCGCGGGGTCCTCGGGGGACGGCTCTGCGGGCAGCGGCACGGCGGGGCCCGCCTCCCCCATGACGCCGGTGACGTCGGTGTCCAGACGTTCCAACGCGGCCAGGATCGGCGGCAGTTCGACCCCGCGCTCGGCGAGGACGAGGGCCGGCGAACTGTCCGTCACGATGTGCGTCAGCTCCCGCTCACCCGTCTTGGGGTTGACCGGCACCACGGGCACACCCGCCAGCAGCGCGGCCACCACGCCCACCGCCGTACCGAGGGTGGGTGTGGCCCAGACGGCGACGCGTGGCGCTCCGGCGATCCTGGCGGCCAGGGCGCCCGCCACCGTGGCCAGTTCGGCGTGGCTCAGCGCCTGGTCACCGAAGTGGAGCGCGGGCCGGGTGGAACCTGCGGCAAGGGCCGGGAAGAGAGGGGACACGCGTCGTTCTCCTTGCTGTCGACGAGTCTGACGGGTCTGGCGGGCCGACGGGGCGTCCGAACGCCGCCGGACGTGCGGTAACCGGGTCATCCGAAGCCTGGCACCACCAGCACGAGCCATACGGCCGCGGGTACCGCCGCCACCACGATGCCTCCGTACACCATCAACTGCCGGAAGAAACGCTCCCGGTCGACATCGGGCGCGGCGGCGAGCACCAGGGCACCGTTGGTGGAGAAGGGGCTGACGTCCACGACGGTCGCCGAGACGGCGAGCGCGGCGATCATGCCGACCGCCCCGATCTCGCCCTGCGCGAGGAACGGCACGGCGAGCGGGATGAGCGCGCCCATGATGCCGACGGAGGAGGCGAAGGCGGAGATGATGGCGGCGATGTAGCAGAGCAGTACGGCGGCGAGCAACGGGACTCCGATGTCACCGACGGCGTTGCCCGCGTACTCGATGGTGCCCATCTCCTCCAGGACACCGACGTAGGTGAGGACACCGCAGATGAGCAGCACGGTCGGCCAGGCGACCTCGCCGACCGCCTTGCGGCTCGCGTCCGGCCAGAAGGCGCTGAGGATGACGGCGAGGGTGATGGCGGAGAGGCCGGCGTCGAGGTCGAACACGAGGACGGCGACGACGAGTGCCGCGAGAGCCGTGAGGGTGGCGATACGGGCCGGTGTGAGGCGCGCGGCGTCGGCCGCGAGTGCTCCGGCGTCGCCGCTCTTGTCCTGTCCCTGGCCCTGGCCGTTGCCGTTCTCCTTGCGCTGCCCCTGGCCGTCGGTCTCGGTTTCGAGGTCGCGGCCCTTCAGCTTCAATCCGCCGAACAGGACGAACACGATCGCCGCGATGATCAGGTTGACGACGAGCGAGGCGAAGAACAGGACGAGTTCGTTCCCGGGCAGATTCTCGCGCTCGACCACGCCGTTGACGATCGAGCCGTAGATGCTGATGGGCGAGAAGCCGCCGGCCTGGGCGCCGTGCACGACCAGCGCGCCCATCAGCAGGGGGCTGATCCCGTAACGCGCGGCGAAACTCAGGGCGATGGGCGCGACGATGGCGACGGCCGCCGGGCTGACGGCGCCGATCGCGGTCAGCGCCCCGGTGATGGCGAACATCACCCAGGGGATCAGTGCTATTCGGCCACGTACGAGCCGGATGGCGGCGTGCACCAGCCAGTCGGTGGTGCCGTTGGCGCGCGCGATGGCGAAGAGATACGTGACTCCGACGAGCACCACGAACAGGTCACCGGGAAATCCGGCGAAGATACCGTCCGCGTCCAGGTCGGCGACGAGTTCGCCGACTCCGAAGGCGGCGGCGAAGGCGAGCGCGCCCATGTTGATCGAGCGGGTCGTGGCGATCACGAAGACGACCACGAGTACAAGGATCGAGATCAGTTCGGCGGACATCGGGGGGCTCCCGTCCCTGGGTCCCGTTGAAAACTGGCCAAACGGTATTGGCCAAGTGGCTGGACCACTTTGAACACCGGCCCGCCGAGGCGTCAAGGGATTCGACAGGAATTGGCTCAGCCACTTGACCGCCCGGTGTTAGGCTGCGAACGACCAGGTATGGGGGGTTCGTGTGTCCGACGCACTGCGGCCGATGACCCGGCCGCGACTGTACGAACAGGTCCTCGACAGGCTCCGTCACCATGTGGCGGACGGCGATCTGCGGGCCGGCGACCGACTGCCGCCGGAGCGCGAACTCGCCCAACGGCTGGGCGTCAGCCGGGCGTCCGTGAAGCAGGCGATCGTCGTACTGGAAGTGCAGGGACTCGTCGAGGTACGGCACGGCGGCGGTACTTATCTCGTCCGCGACAGCCTCGACGCCGAACCGGTCGAACGGCTCGTGGAGCGCAAGCGCCGGCTGCCCGACGTGCTGGAGGCGCGCGAGGCGCTGGAGACCAAGCTCGCCGAACTGGCCGCCGAGCGGCGTACGCCGGAGGATCTGGCCGCGATGCGGGCGGCGCTCGGTCATATGGCCGACGAGATCGAGGCGGGCGACCACGGCGTCGAGGGCGACCGGCTCTTCCACGCCGCGGTGACGGCCGCGGCCCACAGCGGCCTGCTGGCCGAATTCATGCGGTCCATCGCCGAACAGATCACCGAGAGCCGTAACGAGTCACTGCGTCAGCCGGGCCGACCCCAGCGTTCGCTGACCCAGCACCGCGCGATCCTCGAAGCGATCGAGGGCCGGCGCGGCAAGGCGGCGGCGACGGCGATGCGCCGGCACGTACGGACGGTGGCGAAGGTCCGGCTACTGGACTGGGACCCGGGCGACGACGCCTGAGCCGTACGGCGCGGGCGCCGACGACGCCGGGCCCGTACAGACGACCCGGACAGACGCCGGGTACCGACGACCCGGACGCGGGCCCTGCCGGTGGACCCGGAGACAGTCGCCCCGGACAGCGAAGGAGCCCCGGCTGGTTCGGGGGATGGACCAGCCGGGGCCGTTCTAGTGTGGCCGCGGAGTCGTCACTTTCCCCTCCGCGACCACGTATAGATGAACGCTCAACCACGACGGAGTGTTCCCCAGCCGCTGGTGAGGCGCCTGTGAGCCGCGCCACGGGCACGCCGGCCCACGCCGGGCGCGCCCCCGAGCGCGCGGAGCGCGGCGTGATGGGATCGTGGAGCCGGACCGGCCGGCGAGCGGCCGCATCGCGAGCCGGGCCCCGCACCTCGGAGCCTCAGCACGAACGAACGGATAGCACCCATGGGCGAGTTGATCCTCATCAGACACGGCGAGACCGAGTGGTCGCTGTCCGGGCAGCACACCAGCCACACGGACCTGCCGCTGACCGCCCACGGTGAGAACCAGGCCCGTGCGCTGGTCCCTCTGCTGGCCGACCGCCAGATCGGACTGACCCTGGTCAGTCCGCTGGCGCGCGCCCGGCGCACCGCCGAACTCGCCGGGCTGCGGTCCACCCGCATCTCCCCCGACCTGCACGAATGGAATTACGGCGGATACGAGGGCGTGACCACCGAGGAGATCCGTCGCACCCGCCCGGACTGGAATCTCTGGACGGACGGGACCACGCCGGGCCCCGGCGAACACCCCGGCGAGAGCCCGTCCGACGTCAGCGACCGGGCGGACCGGGTGCTCGCCGAGGTGCGCACCGCCGCCGGACGCTCGGGCGACCAGGACATCGCCCTCGTGGCCCACTCCCACTTCCTGCGCGTGCTCACCGCCCGCTATCTGCGGCTCACGGCGGCCGAGGGCGCGCTGTTCCAGTTGGAGACCGGGACGGTGTCCAGGCTCGGCACCGAGCACGGCAACCCGGTCATCACCGCGTGGAATCTGGCGCTCCCCGACAGCCTGTTGCGCACCGTCCAGGACCTGCCGCACAGCGCCTGACAGCAGGCCGCGCACACGACGCCTGTTCATATACATAGCCCCGCCGGTCGCATATGACCGGCGGGGCATTGCTGTTTGAGGTGTTTCACGAGGAATGCCCGTTCATGTTTTTGAACCTCATGAAGTTCCGCTGAATCTCTTGTTGCTTGACGTGGACACTTCTACTCTGATGCGACTCCAGCGCCATGCCCCCACCGAATCGGAGAAGTGAGACGTGCCCAGAATCAAGCGCACCGTCACTGTTCTCTCGGCCGCCGCAGCGATGATGCTGACGGCACCGAACGCGTACGCGGAAGTCGAACCCGGAGGGTGGACCTCGACCTCGCCCTCCTTCACCGTCCAGGAGCGAGGCTGCGGCCAGGTCGACAACCTGACCTTCACCCTCACCTGCTCCACCGGCAGCGGCGACCAGCGCGCCGAGCGGCGGTACGCCACCTACACCGGAGGTACCCGGCAGTTCGAGGGCTACTTCCGGATCGCGAGCATGGGCGGCACCCGTATCAGCCTCAAGCAGACGTTCAACGAATCGGCCTCGGGGCCGTTCTTCATGCTGGCCGGCGAGCGCGGCGGACGCCTGTACGCGGTCCACGGCGGCACCACCCTGTCCAACGCGGGCACGGTCGGCGCCACGGTCCGGGTGAACACCGTGCACCAGGTCGGCAGCCAGCACCGTACGTACATCAACGGCTCGCTGAAGCACAGCTACGCGAGCCCCGGCGGCAGCTTCTACGACAAGTTCGGCGCCTACCGCACCGACAGCGGCAGCGGGCCGGCCAACGTCGTATGGAGCGGCATCAAGTTCTGGCGCAAGTAAGCCGGTCGAGGCACATCCCCGGTCCGGTGACCGCGTACGGTCCGCGCGGTCACCGGGCACTCCCCACGCACCCGCAGACCGGAAGGACGGACGCCGTGCCTCGACGACCTCGACTCCGCGCCGCGATCGGCGCGACCGCCGCGGCCCTCACCCTCCTCACCCTGGCGGGCTGCTCCTCCACACCGCCGGACAGGACGGCGAAGAAGGAGGGGAAGGCGCAGCGGGCGGTGACCACGGCGCGCCTCGCGGCCACGCTCGACTCCCCCGTCGACATCACGCTGCGCTGGCAGGACGACGAGCCCGGCGCGGCCGGCAGCACGGTGGAGTTCGCCACGGAGAAGGCGGGGCCGTACACGGTGCTGGAGTTCATGGCGCCGGGCCGTACGACGTACCGCCATCCGGATCTGATGCCGGAGACGCCCTTCTACTACCGGCTGCGCCCCTACTTCGGCCCGGCGTCCGCACCGGTCAAGGTGTCGCTGCCACCGGGTGAACCCTCGGAGAAGGAACTGACCGACAACCAGGAGTGGATGACGCCTCGGACTCGGACCGTCAAGGGACCGAAGGTGCGGACGGCACCTCTGACGGCCCGGGGCGCGGGCGGCGCCGACGCGAACACGGCGGCGGCCCCGACGGACTTCACGGCGGTCGTCAAGCACGCGACCGGTATCCACTTCACCTGGACGGACCGCGCCGCCGGCGAGGACGGTTATCTGCTGGAAGTGGGGGGGGGGGGGGCCGGCCCGCGGCCGGCGCCCGCCACCAACAGAAAGGCGAAGAAAAAAAAAAGAAATTAA
>NZ_JBHUZM010000220.1:0-8927 GCF_042667665.1 Streptomyces sp. NPDC057307
GAACGCGTCCTGCTGCCCAAAGCCGACGCCGCCTGGAACCTGCACGAACTCACCCAAGAACGCGGCATCCAGCTCAGCGCCTTCGTGATGTTCTCGTCCGTCGCCGGTGTGCTGGGTAATGCCGGACAGGCCAACTATGCGGCGGCGAACGCGTATTTGGACGCGCTCGCACACCACCGTCGCTCACTGGGGCTGGCCGGCCAGTCCCTGGCCTGGGGCCTGTGGGCCGAGGCCAGCGGCATGACCGGAGCACTCGACGCGACAGACCACGAGCGGCTGGCCCGAGGTGGCATCCGCGCACTGCCCCGGGAGCAGGGACTCGCGCTGCTCGACGCGGCGTGGAGTACGGACTCGGCGATGCTCGTGCCGGCCGTGTTCGACGTGCCTGGGCTGCGTACCCGCGCGCAGCAGGGCGGCACGGTGCCGCCGCTGCTGCGGAAGCTGGTGCCGTCGGCGAGCCGGGCACTGGCTCGCGTCGGCTCGGCTCCAGCGACGGCGGACGGCCTGGCCGGGAGGCTGGTTGCGATGCCGGCCGCAGAGCGGGAGGCATTCCTGCTCAACGTCGTACGCGGCGAGATCGCCGCCGTGCTCGGGCACTCCTCCCCGGGGACGATCGATGAGGAGCGGGCGTTCAAGGAGCTGGGCTTCGACTCGCTGACCGCCGTCGAACTCCGTAACCGCCTCAACTCCGCCACCGGTCTCACGCTGTCCAGCACCCTCATCTTCGACCACCCCACACCGGTCAGGCTCACCGGCCACCTGCTCTCGCGCATCCAGGGCACGAGCAGCACACCGGTTTCCGGAGCGGCCTCTCCTGTCGTCGCCACGAACCCGGACGAGCCGGTGGCGATCGTCGGCATGGCATGCCGCTACCCCGGTGGCGTGTCGTCGCCGGAGGACCTGTGGCGGCTGGTCGCGGAAGGCACGGACGCCATCTCCGGCTTCCCCACCAACCGCGGCTGGGACGTGGAGAGCCTCTACCATCCCGATCCCGAACATCTCGGAACGTCCTACTCCCGTGAGGGCGGATTCCTCTACGAGGCCGACGAGTTCGACCCGGTCTTCTTCGGGATCAGCCCGCGCGAGGCCATGGCGATGGACCCGCAGCAACGGCTGCTGCTGGAGACGGCCTGGGAGGCACTGGAGCGCTCCGGCATCGCACCCGACTCACTGCGCGGCAGCCAGACCGGCGTCTTCGCCGGGATCATGTACGACGACTACGCGAGCCGACTGAACGGCGCGCCGGAGGGGTTCGAAGGCCAGCTGCTGACCGGAAGCGCGGGCAGTGTCGCCTCGGGCCGTATCTCGTATGCGCTGGGCCTTGAGGGTCCGGCGGTGTCCGTGAACACAGCATGCTCGTCGTCGTTGGTGGCGCTGCATATGGCGGCGCAGTCACTGCGTCAGGGCGAGAGCACTCTCGCGCTGGCGGGCGGGGTGACGGTCATGGCGTCACCGGAGCTGTTCGTGGAGTTCAGCCGCCAACGAGGACTCTCCGCCGACGGCCGCTGCAGACCGTTCGCGGACGCGGCTGATGGTACGGGGTGGGGCGAGGGCGCGGGACTCCTCGTCCTGGAACGGCTCTCCGATGCCGAACGCAACGGACACCCGGTGCTGGCCGTGATACGCGGCTCCGCAGTCAACCAGGATGGTGCGAGCAACGGCCTCACCGCGCCCAACGGTCCTTCCCAGGAACGCGTCATCCGCCAGGCGCTGGCTGGGGCGGGACTGACTCCGGCAGAGGTCGACGCCGTCGAGGCCCATGGCACCGGCACCACCCTCGGCGATCCGATCGAGGCGCAGGCACTGCTTGCGACGTACGGACAGAACCGCCCCGACAACCGGCCGCTCTATCTGGGATCCATCAAGTCGAACATCGGTCACACCCAGGCCGCCGCAGGCGTCGCAGGTGTCATCAAGATGGTGATGGCGATGCAAACCGGCGTGCTGCCGCAATCACTGCACGTCGACGAGCCATCGACGCATGTCGACTGGACGGCGGGAGCCGTCGAGATCCTGACCAAGACACGCCCCTGGCCTGACGTGGAACACCCGCGCCGCGCCGGCATTTCCTCCTTCGGCATCAGCGGCACCAACGCGCACGTCATCATCGAGCACTCGCCCAAGGACGCACCCACAGACGAGCCCGAATCCCTCAGCGGGCCCGTCCCGTGGCTGGTGTCGGGGAAGTCCGCTGTGGCGTTGCGGGCGCAGGCGGGGCGGTTGTCGGCGGTTGCGGGGGCTGATCCGGTGGCGGTGGGGCGGGCGTTGGTATCGTCCCGGGCCCAGTTCGATCACCGTGCCGTCCTGATCGGCGGGTCGGCGGAGGAGCTGCTGGCCGGGGCCCAGGCCCTGGCGGCTGACGAGCCGTCGCCGTTCGTGGTGTCGGGTCAGGTCGCCTCCAGCACCGGGCGGGCGGTGCTGGTGTTCCCCGGCCAGGGATCGCAGTGGGCGGGAATGGCCGTCGAGCTGGCCGAGGCGCTGCCCGCGTTCCGTGAGCGTTTGGACGAATGCGCGGTGGCGCTGGAGGAGTTCACGGACTGGGGTCTGTGGGATGTCCTCAACGAAGCCGACAACACGGCGTCACTTGAACGGGTCGATGTCGTCCAGCCCGTCCTCTGGGCCGTAATGGTGTCGCTGGCCGCAGCCTGGGCCGAGCTGGGAGTCGTACCGGATGCGGTTGTCGGTCATTCCCAGGGTGAGATCGCGGCGGCCACGGTCGCGGGGATCCTGACCCTTGAGGACGGCGCCCGTATCACCGCGCTGCGGTCGAAAGCCCTGACCGTACTGGCCGGCACCGGCGGGATGGTTTCCGTGCCGCTGCCCGCGGCGGAGGTCCAGACCCACCTCGACACCCACGCCCCCACCCTCACCATCGCCACCATCAACGGGCCTACGTCCACCGTCATCGCCGGCGACGTCACAGCGCTGGAAGATGTGCTCGCCCACTACGAAGCTGCGGATGTGCGGGCGCGGCGTATCGATGTCGACTACGCCTCCCACACCCCCCACATCGACCAACTCCAGGACACACTCGCCGAGCTGCTGGCCCCCGTCACCCCACAAGCGGTGACGGACATCGCGTTCTACTCCACCGTGACCGGTGAGCGTGTCACCGACACCACCACGATGGACGCCACGTACTGGTACCAGAATCTGCGCGGGACGGTCCGGTTCGAGACCACCACCCGCACCCTCCTCGCCGACGGCTACAGGTTGTTCATCGAGTCCAGCCCGCATCCGGTCCTGACCATCGGCATCCAGGACACCACCGACACCACGGAAACACCCGCCACCGTCATCGGCACCCTCCGCCGACAACAGGGCACCCTCACCCAACTCCTCACCTCCGCCGCCCACGCCCACACCACCGGCACCCCCATCAACTGGACACGCTTCCTCCCTCAGACGCAACAAGCGGTCGATCTGCCCACCTATCCCTTCCAGCGCGAGTCGTACTGGCTCAACCCGACCAGCCGGGTACTCCAGGACGCCACCTCGCTGGGCCTGTCGGGGGCTGAGCATGCGCTGCTCGGGGCGCGGATCGACCTCGCCGACACCACCACCCTCTTCACCGGCCGGCTCTCCCTCAGCACCCACCCCTGGCTCGCCGACCACGCCGTGGCCGGCACCGTCCTCCTCCCCGGGGCCGCGCTCGTCGACCTCGCCCTGCACGCAGGACTCCACACCGGCCACCCCCACCTCACCGAACTCACCCTCCACGCACCCCTGATCCTCGACGAGCACACACCCCGCCAACTCCACGTCACTCTTGAACCCGCCCACGACGGAACCCGCACCCTCACCATCCACACCCGCAGGGACGACGGCGTGGACACCGAGGCCGAGTGGGTCCAGCACGCCGACGGCACCCTCACCCAGGACAAGCCTGTCCTGCCGGCGCCGCCCACCACCTGGCCCCCCGCCGGCGCCGAACCGGTCGACATCACCAACCTCTACGAGGACCTGCACACACGCGGCTACCACTACGGCCCAACCTTCCAGGGCCTCACCACCGCCTGGAAACACGGAACCGACCTCTACGCCGACATCACCCTCCCCGAGAACACCGACACCACCGGCCACACCATCCACCCAGCCCTCCTCGACGCAGCCCTCCACACCGCACTCCTCACCACCAACACCGACAACACCGAACTCCACCTCCCGTTCACCTTCACCCACACCCACCCCCACGCCACCCACGCCACCCACGCCCGCGCCCACCTCACCACCCACAACAACACCCACACCATCCACCTCACCACCCCCACCAACCAACCCCTCCTCACCACCACCCTCACCACCCGACCCACCACCCCCCACCACCTCACCACCCCACTCCCCCTTTACGACCTCCAGTGGTCTCCCCTGGCCTTCGACCCTGCAGGCGACGCTCCCGCGCACACGGTGTACGACGTCACCGGCGACGTAACAGCCGACGGCCACCTCACCGCACTCCGCACCACCCTCAACACCACACTCACCTACATCCAGAACTGGCTCACCAACCCCGACCACACCAACAACCACCTCGTCATCCTCACCCACCACGCAACCCCCACCCCCAACAACAACCACAACGAACCGATCAACCTCACAACAGCCCCCCTCTGGGGACTCATCCGCACCACCCAAACAGAACACCCCAACCGCATCACCCTCATCAACACCGACGACCACCCCACCTCCCAACACAACCTCACCCCCACCATCACCACCGCCCTCACCCACAACCACCCCCAAATCACCCTCCACCACGGCACCCCCCACACCCCCCACCTCACCCCCACCAACACCGAAGACACAACGGCCTCCCCCGACATCGAGGGAACCACCCTGATCACCGGCGGCACGGGTGGCCTGGGCGGTTTGGTCGCGCGGCATCTGGTCACCGAGCGCGGTGCGCGGCATCTGCTGCTGGTGAGCCGACGAGGTTCGGACGCCAACGGCGCCGCCGAGCTGGCTGGCGAGCTGCGCGAACTGGGCGCGACCGTCACGGTGAAAGCGTGTGACGTGGCCGACCGCCAGTCCCTGGCGGACCTCCTGGACACCGTCCCCGCAGATCACCCCCTCACCACCGTGATCCACGCGGCAGGCGTACTCGACGACGCCACGGTAGAAGCGTTGACACCCGAGCACATCGAACGCGTCCTGCTGCCCAAAGCCGACGCCGCCTGGAACCTGCACGAACTCACCCAAGAACGCGGCATCCAGCTCAGCGCCTTCGTGATGTTCTCCTCCCTCGCCGGGGTCATCGGCGCCGCCGGGCAGGCCAACTACGCCGCGGCCAACACCTATCTCGATGCCCTCGCCCACCTGCGACGCTCCCAGGGTCTTCCCGCCCAGTCGCTCGCGTGGGGCCTATGGGGCGAAGCGAGTGGAATGACCGGGCACTTGGACTCGACCGATCAGCAGCGCCTCGCGCGTACCGGCATCGCGCCGGTCACCACGGAGGAGGCTCTCGGGCTCCTCGACCAGGCTCTGGCCGCTGGTGACCCGTTCCTCGTCACCGCGCGCCTGCAACGCAGTGCGCTTCAGGACCAATCGGCGGCCGGCACCCTGTCGCCGATTCTCCAGGACCTTGTCCGCAGCAGCCCGACGCTCCGCTCGGTCTCCCGGTCCGGTCCGGCAGGGGCGGCGGGGTCCGAGGGCGCGGCGCAGGCCAAGCACGGATTCGCCGCGAGGCTGGCCGAGGCCACGGGGAGTGAGCGGGGCCGGGTGATCCTCGACCTGGTCGTCGGATCCGTCTCCGGGGTGCTGAGGCACAGCTCGTCGGCGTCCATCGACCCGAATCAGGGCTTCCTCGACCTCGGGGTCGACTCCCTGACGGCCGTCGAACTCCGCAACCGCCTCAACGCCGTCACGGGCCTGCGCCTGCCCACCACCACGGTCTTCGACCACCCGACGTCGTCCGCCCTCGCGGCGTACCTCGGCAACCAACTGGCCACGTCCCTGGACCCGTCAGGCACCAACGTATCGAACGCGTCGAACGGGACGGGCGGCGGCAACGGGACGATCGGTTCGGGCGCGCCCGATCCGCTGTCCGCCGTTGATCAGCTGGAAAGGGCTCTTGCCGGACGGCTTCCTTCCGACAACGACGATCGGGGACAACTCGCCCGCCGACTGCAGACGTTGGTCGCGCAGCTCAGCGCAGGTCACACCGACGCAAACGCCGACGCCGACAGCAACAGCTTGCGTGGAGCGGACCTGGACGCGGCTTCCGATGAAGAGATCTTCAGCCTCATCGACCACGACTTGGGGATCTCTTCCGATTCCTGAGCGCAACCGCACGACCGATACGCATTCGATTCGAACGAGGAGATTCACCATGGACAGGGCATCGAAAACCATCCTGGTCACCGGCGCCACCGGCGTGCAGGGCGGTTCCGCGACCCGGAAGCTGCTCGCCGACGGCTGGCGGGTGCGGGCCATCACCCGTAACACCGGCCGGCCCGCCGCCCAGGCGCTCGCCGCGTTGGGCGTGGAAGTGGTGAAGGCGGACCTCGACGACACGGCGTCTCTGGCCGAGGCGGCACGCGGTGCGTACGGCGTGTTCAGCGTGCAGGCCGCGGCCGGCTCCGACGTCCCGGACGACTTCGAGTGGCAGACCGAGGCTCGCTGGGGGAAGAACCTGGCCGACGCCGCCTCGGCCGCGGGTGTCGAGGCGTTCGTCTACTCCTCGGCGAACGGCGCCGACACCCCGATGGACCTGCCCATCCTGGAAGCCAAGTGGGCCATCGAGGAGCACATCCGCACCCTTGGTCTGCCGGCCACCGTCATCCGGCCGACGTCGTTCATGGAGAACAACTTCCACCCGCTGGTCGGCCTGCGCAACGGCAAGCTGATGACGGCGCTTCGGCCGGAGGTCGGACAGCAGTTGATCGCCGCCGAGGACATCGGCGCGTTCATCGCGCTGGCCTTCGCGCAGCCGGAGATCTTCCGCGGCAAGAGCCTCGACATCGCGGGCGACGATCTGACGTCCCCCCAGATTGCCGAGGCCATCAGCAAGTCCACCGGCCGCAGCGTCGAGTACGTCCAGATCCCCATCGAATCGCTGCGCGAGCGCAGCGAGGAGGCCGCCAAGGGCTACGAGTGGCTGAACGAGCGCAAGATGACACTCGCCGACATTCCCGCCCTGCGTGAGCTGCACCCGGGGCTGCTGAGCTTCAAGACGTGGCTGGAACAGCGCGGTGGCAAGGAAAAGATCACGGCGTACCTGGACAGCCAGTCGCCCTCGGCCTGATTCAGCCCGGGAGGAACACGTATCACCGTTACGCGCGTCCTGAGAAATCCTCAGGACCGCACAAGCATCGACCCACTCGACAGGGAAAGCGAGGAATGAATCATGGCCGAGAGTTCCACCGTTGACTCATCTGATTCACTGCCCGGATATCCGATTGAGCGACAGTGCCCCTACCGCCCCCCGGCCGAGTACAGCGAACTCCGCACCGACGGCCCGGTGACGCAGGTCCGGCTTTTCGACGGACGCACCATGTGGGCGGTCACAGGTTACGAAGAAGCGCGTACGCTCCTGGCGGATACCCGCCTCTCATCGAGCCGGAAGTACGCGAATCTCACGTTCCCGGTTCCGATCCCTTCGCTGCCGTCGCTGGACCAGGAACGGCCCGTACGCAGCCCGCTCATCGCCACCGATCCGCCGGAACACGGCGCACGGAGACGAATATTCATACCCCACTTCACCGTGAAGCGTATGAACACTCTGCGACCGGGAATTCAGGCGATCGTCGACTCCCGCGTAGACGAGATCCTGGCGGACGGCGCGACATCAGCGGATCTGGTCGCGCAGTTCGCGTTGCCGATTCCGTCCATCGTGATCTGCGAATTGCTCGGCGTCCCCTACGAGGACCACGAGTTCTTCGAGGAGCAGTCGCTCCGCCGCTTCGATCCAGTCCAGGGCGACGCGATGATCAAGCTGTACGACTACCTGGACGAGCTGATCCTCCGTAAGACGGCCAACCCCGGGGATGGCCGGCCGGGCCTGCTCGACGAGTTGCTCGCCAATCAGGTCAAGGAGGGTCTGCTCGACCACGCCGGTCTGGTGATGTTCGCTCTGGAGCTGCTGATCGGCGGACACGACACCACGGCGAACATGATCGCTCTCGGCGTGCTCACGCTGCTGGAGCACCCCGAGCAGCTCGCCGCCGTCAGGGGG
This sequence comes from Streptomyces sp. NPDC057307, assembly GCF_042667665.1. Taxonomy (NCBI): domain Bacteria; kingdom Bacillati; phylum Actinomycetota; class Actinomycetes; order Kitasatosporales; family Streptomycetaceae; genus Streptomyces; species Streptomyces sp. NPDC057307. Next base: position 8,174 of record NZ_JBHUZM010000220.1, read on the forward strand.
AGCGACAAGGCGCTGTCCGGTGCGGTGGAGGAGCTGCTGCGGTCGCTCGCCATCGTCAACTCGCTGTCCCGTGTGGCCACGGAGGACATCGAGATCGCGGGCCGGACCATCCGCGCCGGCGACGGCATTCTCGTCTCGCCGCCCGCCGTGAACCATGACGCGCAGGTGATGGAGCACCCGGAGGAGTTCCGGGTCGACCGGACGGACCGGCGCCACATCGGGTTCGGCTACGGCAACCACCAGTGCCTCGGGCAGAATCTCGCCCGGCTGGAGATGGAGGTCGCGTACCGGACGCTGTTCAAGCGTGTCCCGGAGCTGCGGCTCGCGATTCCGCTGGACGAGGTCAAGCCGCGCGAGGGCATGCTCGCCGGCGTCCTGTCCCTCCCGGTGGCCTGGTAGGGACAGCGATGGGCAACGGTGAGACGGCCGACACCGCGGCGACTGCCGACACCGCGGACACGGCGGGGACGACAGACACACAGGTGCGTGTCACTGCGGATCGTGATCTGTGCATCGGGGCCGGGCAGTGTGTGCTGGCCGCGCCCGAGATCTTCGACCAGGACGACGACGGCCTGGTCGTCGTCGTGGACAGCACGCCCCCCGAGAGCCGGCTGGACGCGGCGGACGAGGCGGCCCTGATGTGCCCCGCGCGCGCCATCAGCGTCACCGACGGCTGAGCACCCGCCACAAGGCACAGCACCAGGCGCCAGCGCAACGCAGGACTGGCCGTGCACCACCGTCCGGTGGCTGTCTC
>NZ_JBHUZM010000221.1:0-8836 GCF_042667665.1 Streptomyces sp. NPDC057307
CGCCCAGTACGAGGCCGATCCTCCGCCTTGCGATGCACCGCACCAGACGCCGCAGGCCCCGCCCTACGGGCGGACGGCGCTACTTTGAAGACAGGACCTAGACGCGGGTGACCGACGAGACCGGCATCATGCCCACCGGGTCGTAGCGGACCGAGGCGCCGGGGTAAGGCGCGTGCACCACCTGGCCGTTGCCCATGTACATCCCGATGTGGCTGGCGTCGTCGCGGTAGGCGACCAGGTCGCCGGGTCTCGCCTCGGAGAGCGGCACCTGCTGTCCCGCGTACCGCTGCGCCTGCGAGGTGCGCGGCAGGGAGACGCCGGCCTGCGCGTACGCCCACTGGGTCAGGCCCGAACAGTCGAACCCCGAGGGGCCGTTGGCGCCCCACACGTAGGGCAGGCCCACCACACCGCGGGCCGCGCGGGCCGCGGCAGCCGCCCGCGCCGACGCGGGCGCCTCCCCCGAGAGGGACAGCGGGCCGCCGTCGCGCCCGGAGCGCGAGGCCCGGTCGGCGTCCCGCTCGGCGTCCGGCAGCGCGTTCAGCAGCCGCCGCGCCTCGGCGAGTTTGGCCTCGACGGTGCGCTTGTGGCGGGCGACGGCGGCCCGGCTGCGCTCCAGTTCGGCGAGGTCCTTGGTCGCCTCGTCGCGCTGCAGGCCGAGCTTGCGCTGGGCCTGCCCGAGGTCGCGCAGGGCGAGCGCCTGGCGGTCGCTCAGCCGGTCGAGGGCCTCGGCCCGGTCGAGATAGCTGTCCGGGTCGGAGGAGAGCAGCAGCGCGAGCGCCGGGTCGAGCCCGCCGGAGCGGTACTGGGCGCCGGCGATCGAACCGAGCGCGCCCCGCATCCGGTTGACCCGCTCCTGGCCCCGGGCCGCGCTGTCCTGCACCCGGTTCACCCGCTCGCGCAGCACACCGGCCCGCTCGCCCGCCTCGTTGAACCGCTCGGTGGCCTTCTCGGCCTCCTCGAACAGCCGGTCGACGGTCGACCGGGTCGCCTCGGTCGTGTCCCGCGGGTCCGCGCTCGCCGGCGCCGTCCCGAGGGCGGCCGCGGCCGTGACCGCGGCGGCGGACAGGACCGTGACCCGGGTGCCCCGGCTGTGGCCGGGGTGTGAGGAACGACGATGGGACACCACAGGAAGCCGCACTTCCTTCCGCTGGACGCAACCGCGCAGCCCCTGCCGCCCGACGGGCGGAAACATGGCCGGGAGCTGCGGCGCAGCAGACAGTAACCGTGCGGACACGGAGTGACCAAAGACCGCGCCGGGCACAGACAGTGATGCCCCGCCGGAGACCACAGGTCACCGGCGGGGCGTGCGTCAGCGGGAGTAACCGGAGTTCGCCCGAACGGGCGGTCGCGGTCGTGTCCGTGAGTGTGCGTGGAGATCCGTACGGAACGGGCCCGTCCGGAGCGGATCCGCACGAAGCGGATCCGCGCGGAGCGTCAGACGCGGACGCCGAACTGGAAGCTGCCGGCCCACTCCATGGATTCGTACCGCACCACGGTGCCCGGCTTGGGCGCGTGGATGACCTGGCCGTTGCCGACGTACAGCGCAACATGGCTCAGACCGCTGAAGAAGACCAGGTCGCCGGGGGCGAGTTCGCCGCGGCCGATCTTCACGCCGTCGTTGACCTGGGTGTACGTGGTCCTGGTGAGGCTCACGCCCGCCTGGGCGTAGGCCCACTGGGTCAGCCCGGAGCAGTCGTAGGAGTTGGGCCCCTCGGCACCGGATATGTACGGCTTGCCCAGCTGGGTCTTGGCGGCGGCCAGCGCGGCGGCGGCCATGCCCGAAGAGGCCGACTCGTTGCCGAGGTTGACGCGCTCGTTGCCACGGGCCGCGCGCTTCGCGTCGTCGGCCTGGATCTGCGCGCGCTCCTGGGCGGTCAGCGTGTTGAGAAGCTTGTTCGCCGCGTTGAGCTTGGTCTGGACGTCCTTCTTCTTCTTGGCCAGCTCCGTGCGTGTGTCGGAGAGGTCCTTCAGCTTGAGGGTCGCCTCCTTGCGCTGCTGCGCGAGGGTCCGCTGCTTGGCCTGGATCTTCTCCAGCGCGCTGACCTGCTTGCTGCCCATCTGGTCGAGCACGGATGCCTTGTCCAGATAGTCGTCCGGGTCGGCGGAGAGGAAGAGCTGGAGGGCGGGGTCGATGCCACCGGTGCGGTACTGCGCGCTGGCCATCGAACCGAGGCCGGTACGGAGCTCGTTGAGCTCCTCCTGGCCACGGGCGACCTTGTCCTGCATCGCCTCGACCTGCTTCTCGAGCTTCTTTTCCTTCTCCTCGGCGCCGCTGTGCGCCTCGGTCGAGGCCTCGGCCTCGTGGTAGAGCTTGTCGACCTTTTCCTTGACGTCTTCCTTGGTCGGCTTCGGATCGGCCTGCGCGGCCTGGGACGTCAGGGCGACAGCTGCGGCTGCGGTCGCGGTGAGCACGGTCACGCGGGCGCGGCTCGGCTGCTTGGGACGACGGTGGGACGCCACGAAGGCGAGCTCCTTCTTCCTCGAGCCGCCTACCGGGTGTGGGGAGCGGGTCCCCGGCTCCATGCGGTCCAGTTCTCCCGGCGGGCCGGGAATCCGGTACTACCGGACTGAACTACACGAATTCGGCGGTTCCTTCGCCGCCACCCCGGATGGGTGATCAACCGCGCGAAGGTTCGAGGCCTGACCCTAGTGACCTTCTTGTGATCAGTTCAAATCCTGAAGGGAAAAAATTTCGCCGCGGAGTGGTTTCTTCACATACATCGCACGGACAGTGATGAACAATTGACGCTGTGGTGCGACATGGCATGACCAAATGCCGCATTGGCCACAGGAGTTACTAGACGCGCGAAAGCCGCTTCAGCAACAAGGCGGACGCGACGGGTCGCGCGCCGGCCCGCGCCACTCCGTCGGCGACCTCACGGTCGGTGGAGACGACCACCACCGGACGCCCCGGCGGCTCCGCCCGGACGAGCTGACGGATCAACTCGTCCGCCGTCACCCCCGGCTTGGAGAACAGCACCCGCACCCCGCGCGGCGGCGCGAGCAGTACGGGGGCGGCCAGTTCGGCCCCGTCGAAGACACACGTCATCTCCGCGCCGGACTGCGCCGCGAGCATCGCGAGCCCGCCGAGCAGCCGCAGCCGCTGCTTCTCCAACGGCATCGTCGGATAGCCGGTCTTGGTGACGTTGTAGCCGTCGACGACCAGATGCGCCTGCGGCAGCGCCAGCAACTGGTCCAGCAGGGCGGGGTCCATGTCCGACAGCGCGCGGGCCGCGACGTCCTTGGGAGACATCCGGCCGGGCTCCACGGCGTCGACCAGATCGGCGGGGTGCGCGGCGGCCGGCGGCAGCGCCAGCTCGCGCCGCAGTCCCTGCGCCGACTCCAGGACGGTGTCCAGCAGCAGCCGTAGCCGCATGTCCTCCACCGAGCGCCCCTCGCGGGCGGCCCGGCGCCCCGCCTCCACGGCCGCCTCCGCCTCCGCGAGCCGGGCCTTGAGGCGCCGTGACTCGCTCACCGCCGCGGACAGCTGGGTCGCGGCCTCCGCGCGGGCCGTCTCGATCTCCGCGGCCGTACGGCGCAGGGCGGCCTCGCCGCGCTTCACGTCGCTCAGGGCGCTGCGCAGTTTGCGGTGCGTGGACTCGGCCTCCCTGCGGGCGGCGTCCAGCTCCGTACGGAGGCGCTCGGTCTCGCTCTTCGTCAAGGCGCGGGCCTGCGTCAGCTCCTCGCGCAGCCGCTCCAGCTCACGGCGGTTCTCCTCGTCGACCCGCTCGGCGTCGGCGCGCTGGACCTCCTCGCCGGCGGCGGCCACCAGCTTCACCCAGCCGACGGGGCGCAGCACATAGGCCGCCGCCGCCACGTCGACGGGATCGGCGGCCGGGGGCGGCGACCCCGATTCGACCGCGGCGGCCAGCTCGGGGTCCGCCTGACCGAACCGCTCGCCGATCCGCTGCCGGAACAGCGGGTCGCTCTCCAGGGCGGCCGCCATCGCGTTGCCCGCGAACCGGGCGCGTCTGGTCGGCGTGAAACGCGCGTACTGTCGTAGCTGCGCGGGCAGTTCGGTGACGGTCAGGCCGCCGAAGGCGTCCGAGACCAGCGCCACGACCCGGCGCCGCACTCCTTCGGGCAGCGGCCTGTCGAGCGCCTCGGCGTCGCCGCCGGCCGCACCGGCCGGCTCAGCGCCACTTGCGGGCTGCTCCACGATCCGTCACCCCACTACCCTTTCGGGCGGCTCCCTCAGGAACCGGCGCCCGGCCTGTCAACCAGTTCGATCTGATCCACCGCGTTGCACCAGCGGCAGCGGACGGACTCGATGGTCTCACTGACCACGTCGCGCTCCTCGACCTTCGACTGCCCGGCCAGGTCCAGATGGACGTACTCCACCACCTTGGACGAGCGCGTCACGTCGAACCGGGTGAGATTGCCGCACAGCGTGCAGCGCCACCGGGTGGCGTCGGTCGGCAAGGGAACCGTCGTCATCGTGCCGTCCTCGTTTCGTCGAGTCCTGATGTCCCGAAGTCCTGAAGTGCTGAAGTCCTGGTGCCCTGGTGTCCTGAATTCCTGCGGCCTTGAGGTCGAGCCTGCCGTGCTCGGGCCCCGGAGCGGCGCCGAACCGGGGAAGTACGCGCCCGTAACCCTACGGCCTCCCGCGTACGCCGTGTCGCGGCGAGGCGGTCCGTACCTGTCTGTCCGCGTACGGGATGATCCATGGATGATCAATTGGCGCGCGGCGGCCGGAGCGCCGGTGGTGACCTACGGTCTGATCGGCCTGTGCGCTCTGGCCTTCCTGACCGGTCCGCTCTCGGGGTTCAATCCCGCGTACGGGACGGGCGACACCCTGCTCGCCGCGCAGAGCGCGTACTTCGAACGCTGGGGGGTGATCCCCGACCAGCTGACGAGCGGTGACTCCCACGCGCTGCTCACCCCACTCACCGCGCTGTTCGTCCACGGCAGCTGGCTCCATCTGCTGGGCAACCTGCTCTTCCTCTACGTCTTCGGGGCGATGGCCGAGGAGCGGATGGGACGAGTGCGGTTCACCCTCTTCTATCTCGTCTGCGGATATCTCGCGCTGCTCGCCTACGCCGTGGCGAACGCGGACTCCGACCAGACCCTGGTGGGCGCGTCGGGCGCGATCTCCGGTGTGCTCGGCGCCTTCCTCTGTCTCTTTCCCCGCGCGCGGGTCACCAGCCTCTTCCCGTTCCTTTTCTTCCTGCCGCTGCGCTTCCCCGCCTGGATCGTCCTGATCTTCTGGTTCGTCCTGCAGTGGCTGGCGGCCCGGGACGCCGAGCCGGGCCCCGGCGTCGCGTATCTGGCGCATCTGGTGGGCTTCGCCCTCGGCTTCGTCGGCGCCTGGGGGCTCTTCCGGCGTACGGCTAGAGTGAAGCCCCGTCTCGTGGCCACCGAGGGAGAACGTCAACCGTGATCACCGCGATCGTGCTCATCAAGACCAGCGTCGACCGGATCCCCGAGATCGCCGAGTCCATCGCGGGGCTGGAGAGCGTCAGCGAGGTCTTCTCCGTCACCGGCACCTACGATCTGATCGCCATGGTGCGGGTCGCCAGCCACGACGACCTGGCGGACGTGATCCCCGGCAGCATCAGCAAGATCCCGGGCGTCGAGGCCACGGACACGCACGTGGCGTTCCGTACGTACTCCCAGCACGACCTGGAAGCCGCCTTCGCCATCGGCCTCGACGCCTAGCAGGCGTCCGGGCGACTGTCCGTCAGCCGCGGTCGGGGACGCAACGGCCGTCCTCGGTGCGGTAGTTCCAGCGGGCGCCGTCCCGGACGAGTTCCCCGACCGCGCCGATGAAGCGGGCCACGTGCTCGTCCGGCGTGCCGGCCCCGAAGCTGACCCGGATCGCGTTCAGCGACTTCTCACCGGGACCGGCGTCCGGCGCGCCGCACTCCCCCGGGTCCCCGGCGTCGCCGCCCAGCAGGGTCCTGACCAGCGGGTGGGCGCAGAACAGCCCGTCGCGTACGCCGATGCCGTACTCCGCCGACAGCGCGGCGGCGAAGTGGGAGCTGTTCCAGCCGTCGACGACGAAGGAGATGACGCCCACGCGGGGCGCGTCGTCGCCGAACAGTGAGAGCACCCGCACCTCGGGCACCTCCGCGAGCCCCTCGCGCACCCGGGCCACCAGTTCCTGCTCCCGCTCCACGAGCCGGTCGAAGCCCGCCTCGGTGAGCGCCTTGCAGGCCGAGGCGATCGCGTACACGCCGATGACGTTCGGCGATCCGGCCTCGTGCCGGGCCGCGGTGGTGTGCCACTCGACGTCCACACCGCCGTCGCCGCGGCGCGCGACCGTGCGGCTGGCGCCACCACCGGCGAGGTACGGCTCCGACTCCCGCAGCCAGTCGGCGCGGCCCGCGAGCACACCGGAGCCGAACGGCGCGTACAGCTTGTGCCCGGAGAAGGCCACCCAGTCCACGTCCAGCTCCGCGATGTCCACGGGGTGGTGCGGGGCGAGCTGCGCGGCGTCGAGGACGATGCGCGCGCCGTGGGCGTGCGCGGCGGCGGCCAGTTCGCGCACGGGCCACAGCTCGCCGGTGACGTTGGAGGCGCCGGTGACGCAGACCAGGGCGGGGCCCTTCGGGTCGCGTCCGGCGAGGGCGCGCTCCAGCGTGGCGACGGCCTCGCCGGGGGTGCGCGGCGCGTTCAGATAGCTGACGCGGGCGTCGCGCCAGGGCAGCAGCGACGCGTGGTGCTCGGTCTCGAAGACGAACACCTCGCAGTCGGCGGGCAGCACGGCGGCGAGCAGATTGAGCGAGTCGGTGGTGGACCGGGTGAAGACGACCTGGTCGTCCTCGCGACAGCCGAGGAAGTCGGCGACGGTGCGGCGGCTGTTCTCGAAGAGGTCGGTGGAGAGCTGCGAGAGGTATCCGGCGCCGCGGTGGACGCTGCCGTAGTACGGGGCGTAGGCGGCGACGTCGTCCCAGACACGCTGCAGGGCGGGGGCGCTGGCCGCGTAGTCGAGGGCCGCGTAGGTGACTTCGCCGCCGGTGACCAGGGGGACGGTGACATCGCGTCCGAGGACGGGCAGCGGCTGGTCGGTGGTGGTGCGGCTGAGGGCGTCGGTGGGTGCGGACATGGCGGTATCTCCCGGCAGGACGAGGCGGAAACGGCATCAGGACCCGACAGGCGGACGCGTCGTCGTGACGGCGGACGGCCGTGACGACGCGGGAGGCACTGCGGGGGTGGCGCTCACTGAAGAGGGCTCGGGCCCTTGTCTCCGGCGCGGGACGCACCGGAAGGGCCGAAGGCCCTATCGCATTCGCTTGCTCACGAGACTGCTCCCTTGAGGACCAGGACCCCAGGGATGACGACATCCGAACGATGTCCAGGGGTCCGCGCTTGCCGCAGACCTCGCTGCCTACGGCCTGGTCTTCACCCGGGGCACCCCGCCACGGACGGAGGGTTGCCGGACAGCGGGCCGGGGCCGTAGTCGCTGTCACTCATGACCTGGGGTGAGATTACCCCACCCGTACGCGACCGCCCAGACGGCGTCCGCGATACGGGACACGCCGGCGTGTGCGGCTCGTCCGCCACAGCTGTCCTCGATGGCCGGACGGGGTCACTTGCGCCCGTACGGCCATCGGGGACGAACCGGCCGCCGGCCGTTCTCGGCCGGCGCCTGCCGCTACGCGTTGCTCGCCGCCACCCAGCGCTCCAGCGCCTGCTTCGCCGCGCCCGAGTCCACCGCCGCCGCCGCCCGCGCGAATCCCGCCGCGAGCTGGTCGTTCAGCGTGCCGTCGGCCGGCTCCAGCGCCACCAGCGCCGCCGCCGCGTTCAGCAGGACCGCGTCCCGTACGGGGCCGGTCTCACCGGCGAGCAGCCGGCGCGCGACATCCGCGTTGTACGACGCGTCCGCGCCCCGCAGGGCCTCGACCGGAACCAGCTCCAGGCCGATGTCCCTGGGGTCGAAGGACTGCTCCGTGACCTGGCCGTCCCGAACCACCCATACGTGTGAAGTTGCGGTCGTGGTCAGCTCGTCCAGTCCGTCGTCGCCGCGGAAGACGAGCGAGGAGTTGCCCCGCTCGGCGAGCACACCGGCCACGATCGGCGCCATGCGGAGATCCGCCACGCCGACCGCCTGGGCGCGGACCCGCGCCGGGTTGGTGAGCGGCCCCAGGATGTTGAACGTGGTCTGTGCGCCCAGCTCCTTGCGGGCCTTGGCCGCGTACCGCAGCGCCGGGTGGAACTTCACCGCGAAGCAGAAGGTGATGCCCGCCTCCTCGGCGACTTCCACGACCCGCTGCGGCGTCAGCTCCAGATTGACGCCGAGCTTCTCCAGTACGTCGGAGGCGCCGCTCGCGGACGACGACGCGCGGCTGCCGTGCTTGACGACCTTGCCGCCCGCCCCGGCCACGACGATCGCGGCCATCGTGGAGATGTTGACGGTCTTGGCGAGGTCGCCGCCGGTGCCGACGACGTCGACCGTGGCGCCGGGCACCTCGATGGTCTTCGCGTGCCCGTACATGGCGCGTACGAGTCCCGAGACCTCGTCAACGGTCTCGCCCTTGGCGCGCAGCGCGACGGCGAAGCCCGCGATCTGTACGTCGGTGGCCTCGCCGCTCATGATGCGGTCCATGGCCCAGGCCGTGGCGCCGGCGTCGAGATCCTGGCCGCGCAGCAGCGAGTTCAGTACACCCGGCCAGGAACGAGCCGCCAGGGTGTCGCCTCCGGCCGGTGCAACAGCGCTGCTCATGCTCGCTCCTGGGGATCTGTGGACGGGTGCACGGCCTGCTGGCCCGTGCTGCCAGGCGTCAGCCTATCGGCGTCGACCGCGATCCAAGACCCGCTGCCCGAACTGCGGACAGCCGGGCCGCCGGAGCCGTACCCGGGACGTACGAGGGCCCCGGCCCGGTCCCCCGAAGGG